>JAFZAR010000007.1 GCA_017557085.1 Verrucomicrobiota bacterium
AAAGCGGGAAACAGGTCAGCGCGGACGGCAAGTTCATTTTCTATCCGCTGGATATCGAAAAACTGCCTCAGCTGGAAAAACTTTTTGAAGAATATCAATTTGAGGCGGTACTGAATCTGGCGGCTCGCGCCGGAGTGCGCTATTCTATGGAAAATCCGTTCGTTTACATGACTACCAACGCCATGGGAACCCTGAACATCCTGGACTGCATGCGCAAACACGGTGTGAAAAAACATGTGATGGCTTCCACATCCTCGCTCTACGCCGGACAAAAAATGCCTTTCACGGAAGATCTTCCGGTCAATACGCCGCTGTCGCCTTATGCCGCATCCAAGAAAGCGGGCGAGCTGATGGCCTATTCCTATCACAAACTTTACGGACTGGATTCGACCATCGTGCGCTACTTTACCGTGTTCGGGCCCGCGGGCCGTCCGGATATGTCCATCTTCCGCTTCATCAAGTGGATCATGGACGGCAAGCCGATCGAACTGTTCGGAGACGGCTCCCAGTCCAGAGATTTTACTTATGTGGAGGACATCGCCAGAGGCACTGTCGCCGCGATGAAACCGCTGGGCTATGAGATCATCAATCTGGGCGGCGGAAGAAATCCGATCTCGCTCAACGCTGTGATCGCTTTCATCGAAAAAGCTCTGGGCAAGAAAGCTCAGATCAATTACAAACCTTTCCACATCGCGGATATTGCTGAGACCTGGGCCGACATCAGCAAAGCCGACAAATTGCTGGGATGGAAACCGCAGGTGTCGCCGGAAGAAGGTTTCCAGCGCTCGGTGGACTGGGCTCTGGAACACGCGGAGTGGCTGAAAGATATCAAACTCTAGGAAATCATTGAGAATTGAAGACGGGGCATTGAAAGCAGAGAGTGCTTTTTCCCTGATAGAAACGCTGATCAGCGTAGTTATCGTGGGATTGAGCGTTCTCGGCATCACAGGCGGGATCAACTTCTGTCTGGCCACGATCCAGTCTAACCGGGAATGGGATCGCTCCGCGGATATTCTGACATCCGAGGTGGAGCGTCTGAGCCTGTTGCGGTGGGATTTGCTCTGCGCCGGGAATTTCCACACGAATTTCATTGATTATCTTTATCCCGTCCAGAGCGGCACTAACGGCATAGCCATTACGGTATCCACCAATGAAGCGGTGGCCTATGCTGCTGATCCTGTAAACGGAACGGATATCCCCGTCATCCCGGTGGTAGAGCAGGTCTCCACAAATGAGTTTGGCACACTCCAAACAAACCGTATATCCGATACCAATATCATCTACGCCGGCACGATCGAGATCAAACCTTTCCTGGAAAGCAATGTTCTGGGATATAACGAAGCGATGCGCCGCGCGCTGATCTCCGTCCAATGGTTCAGCCGGGGCAAGCTTCATACCAACTCGATCGAGATCAATCTCTCTCAAGACAACCTCACATCGTTCCAGGAAGATCCCTATAAAGACACGGGGAGCGTGTCGCAGAAAGATATCCTGGACACAGTCGAAAACTGGAAAGCGTCACAATCGGAGGTATGGTGAATTCCGCGCGGCAAAAATCAAGATACCGACAGGGCGGCTTCTCATTGGTGGAAATGAGCGTCTGTCTGGGGATCATCGTGATTTTTCTGAGTGTCGTTATGACGGTCACTCTGGTAGCTAATCGAAGCTATGGAGTGATCCGGGACAATGACGAACTCCTGAAACAGGAGCGCACCGCTAAAGCGATTCTGACGGATACACTCCTGTCCGCGGATTTTATTGCCGACGCGCAGCCGGATCCCTTTTTTCTGGCGGTAAAGATCCCGGAATTAGCTGATACTAACACGCAGAGCGAACCAACAGCCGAGACAGTTTCGACAAATGCCGGGATCGTTTCCTTTGTTTATGACGCAGATGACCGGCTGCTTTTGCGGGTGCAGGAAAGCAATGTCGTTGTACTCTTGAGAGACTGCGAAGAGATCCG
>JAFZAR010000077.1 GCA_017557085.1 Verrucomicrobiota bacterium
CCAGCTCTTTGATTGCTTTAGAGGGATCAAAAAACATTCGGTAGGCGGCCATTTTCACTCCGGCGATCGGGGCTTTGGGCGGTTTCCCGGTAAAGTGAGAGATCGCCTCATTCACATAAGCGGCGGCCAGAGCTACCTTGTAGGGGATCTTGATCTTAGGCGCTTTCAGTCCGGTGATATCCGCCAGCACCGTAAAGGTATCCTTCATCATCCAATTCCCTTCGGCGTTTCCCAAAATGTACCGTTCGCCGATGCGTCCCTTTTCCGCGGCCAGGATATGACCCTGAGCCACATCGCGGACATGGACCCAGTTCAGACCGGTCTCCAGGTAAGCCGGCATTTCGCCTTTCAGAAAGTCCACGATCACTTTTCCCGTGGGGGTCGGCTTCACGTCGTAAGGTCCAATGGGCGCGGTTGGGCAGACGATCACGATGGGGGCTCCGTTTTTAATAAATTCCCGCGCTTTGAGTTCAGCCAGCCACTTGGAGCGTTTGTAAGCATTTGTCAGATTTTGAGGGAAGGGATCCGTAGATTCATTCGCCGGCGGTTCGGAAAGGCCGGTCTCATGAGTGATGCCGATGCATCCGACCGTGCTGGTATAGATGATCCGGCTGCATCCCGCCGCGCAGGCCGCCTCCAGGACGTTGTGAGTGCCGTCTATGTTGGTTTGGAACATGGGACGGTAATCTGCCAGCCAGAGATGATAGCTGGCCGCCGCATGGAAACACCAGTCGCAGCCCGCGACTCCCTGTTCCACGGATTTTTTGTCCAGAACGTCTCCGCGGATCGTTTCATAATCCTTGCTGCTGAGACCTTCCAGACTACGCAGATTGCTGGAACTCCTCACCAGTACACGGACCGTATGACCCTGCTGGACAAGCTGGCGGACAAGATTCCCGCCGATAAAACCTGATGCGCCTGTTACAAAACACTTCATAGATACAGTCCTCTTGAAAGTCGCCGCGGCCGATCCCTGCCGGGAAATTACTTAGCTCCCAGTCCCCGAAACACAACGGGGATCGTTTTGATCAGGATCATGATGTCGCCCCAGAAACTCCAGTTATCAATATATTCCAGGTCCAAACGAACCCATTCTTTGAAATCCGTTATATTGTTGCGTCCGCTGATCTGCCACAGGCAGGTCATTCCCGGCCTCACGCTCAGGCGGCGGCGGTGAGAAATATCGTCAAAATGCTTGGTTTCATCTACCGGCAGGGGACGCGGGCCGACCAGACTCATTTCTCCCTTCAGCACATTCAGCAGCTGCGGCAGCTCGTCAAGACTGGTCTTGCGCAGGAACGCGCCGATCTTGGTCACGCGCGGATCGTTCGTTACCTTAAAGACCGGGCCGCTCATTTCATTCAAACGCTCCAGCTCATGTTTGCGCATTTCCGCGTTGTTGACCATCGAGCGGAACTTGTACATGGTGAAAGGCTGGCCGTTCAGACCGCTGCGCTTTTGAGCAAAAAAGACCGGACCGGGCGACGTGATCTTGATCGCAAGGGAGATAAGCAGAAACAGCGGCGAAAGGAACAGCAGCAGGAAGAACGAACTTACATAATCCAGCATCTGCTTGGCAAAGGACTGCAGTGTAAACTCCGGTGCGGTGCGGAACACCAGCAGCGGACTGCCCACCAGCGTATCCAGTGTGGGCTTGCAGATCTCCGTATGGAAGAAGTTGGCCAGCACCCAGACATCAACGCCTTCCAGCTCACAGCATTGGATGATTTTCTCCACCGCGCTGAACTGGGCGTACTTGGAACCGACAAACACGATATTGGGCGACTGGTCATGCAGCAGATTCAGAAGCGCTTCCTGGGAAGACCGTTCGACATCATATTCCCCCACGACCTCGAATTCATTCTTGCCCATATCCTTTAGCTTCTTGCGGATGCGCCGGGCTTCACTGCCATTGGCCGCGATAATGACACGCTTCGAGAATTGAGTCCGGCCCAAAGAACTGCCTCTCAACCACCGCAGCAGCTCATCCTTGAGCGCCACCAGAGTGAACGTCATCGGCAGGAACAGCAGCAGGACTGAACGAGCCAGCGTCCACTTCATCAAAAACATCGCCAGAATGATGATCATGAACAGCAGCAGACAGCCTCTGCCCAGCGCGGCGTAATGTCTTACGCGCGAATGCGGAAGCAGATCCCGTGTGTAATAACCCTGTGTGTAGAAAATGAAAGGTGTCAGAAGGGGGATCAGGATCATGACCCAGGTAAAGCGCTCAAAGCCTTCGATATCGGAGGGATCCGGCAAAAAGCCGACATCGATCTGCGCACGCAAAGCA
>JAFZAR010000078.1 GCA_017557085.1 Verrucomicrobiota bacterium
GGTACATGAGGTAAACGGTGTGCCGCTTCAAAAGAAAATGTTTTACAGAGTTTATGCATTATAAGGTTTCTCCCAAAAAGATTTATAAGTTAATTCAGTAAGACTGGTCATCCCGCCTTCCTTGAAAATACAGGGGCGATGCATCATGCCTGCGCCGCAGATCCGAGGCACGCCCCAAAGGGCCAGCGCTTTAGCCAGAGCTGGGGCTTCTTCACCGGTCGCGGCCAGCCCTACACAGCCGATTTGACTGCGGTTGTTTTCGATGATATGTAATACGTCAGAAAGTTTTTCAGCAGGCCGAACAAAAACAAAACGGTTCCCCATGGAAAATGAAAAACGTGTTTCCATCTCGTAAATCACAGAACAGCCTAATTGGTTGTGATTCTCAGAATGATTGTTTGTTTCGGTGACAAATAAAAGAGTTCCCGCGTCCTGTTGAGCCCGTAATTGATACGCGGTTTGGAATACCTTAGCACGCTTTAAGCGGGCTTCATCATAGTGATCCTGAGGATAGCTTGCGCGCAGGATTTCGAGTTCTTTATAAAGATCTTCAGCTAATCTCTCGGCCGCGTTTCCACTTGTTTGCTGAACAAAAATGACAGATGGAGCACAGGGATAGAGCTGATCCCAAGCAGTGACATCATTTGCCAGATGTCGAACGAGACGTGTTGTGCCATTTTGGGTAAGATAATCCTGGGAAATCCAGACAAAGCCCAAATTGTGTGGAGATGCCTGAGGCTGTTCAATGTTGAAATTCCATTTCCGATAGTACTCGCACTGTTGTTTGATGAGTTCTATATGGGGTTGTATGCGTTTCTCATCAACGATTTCAATACAGGCCGCGGCTTTGCTGTCCACCTGGTAAATGGAATGAGCCAAAAGTCTGGCAACTTCCAGTACTTCAGAGCCACAGATGATCCATTGACTTGTTCTGGCCAGCAGACATTTACACATGAAAACGATCATCTGCGCGGGTACGCATTGCTGATAGTGGGCACCAACCAGACGTAAACTAAAGTGATGACTGGCATGAGAGGGCTCATCATCGTTTTGTAAATGACGATACCAGGTATCAAGGGACTTTTCATTTCCCAGCTCGATTTTCAGGAGCTGATAAATGCGGTCACGGGTTAATGATTTGAGTGTTTCCTCCAGACCGGATGTGAATATCTCCTGAGAGAAGCGGATCGTTTTCCCGCAATGGGTCAGCAATTCACGTCGCAATGGATACATCTCATCACTCCAGAGCTTTACCAGGTTTTCAATGAGCGCGACCTGATGCTCGATTTTGCGGGGATGAAGATAGGTTTCCGCGTTTTTGCGCAGAGTATCTGCTGCCGCCAAAACCATTTCCGCATTTAAAGTGGCTTCCTGCGGTATATCACAAAGGAAAAAATCGGGTCTGGATTCGTCCGGCATAGCAGTACGTTTTTAAGTGAGAGAAGTTAATGATGATGATGGCAGCATCCACCACCACAGCAGCATCCGCCGCCTCCACGATGAGAACAGGATTCATCGCCGCAGGCCGAGCCGCCTTGATTAGAACTGGAACTGAAAACGGAGAGTTTTTTCTCCATCTTTTTTGAACCGCATTGCGGACAGCGTACCTCATAATTTTGACGAGGAACTAAAATTTCTGTTTCCGCACCGCATTTGCCGCAGGTAAATTCGTAAATAGGCATCTTTTTCTTTCTAAGGGAGGAGTTAAGCTCCCATACACTGAAAAAGGATACACATAAATCAGAGGAAACTCAATTCACAATCTGCTTTAGATAGTTATAAAATATATCATTGTATCTTGATATATTGATTTTTTTATTGCGTTTTTAATTTTTTTTTGCTTTAATTGACAGCGATATGGATGAGTTTTCATATTTAACGGAGATTTTGAAACAGCGGGTTCTTATTCTGGATGGCGCTATGGGGACAATGCTGCAGCGGCGGCATTTAACTGAAGCGGACTTCCGTGGAGATCGTTTCAAAGATCATGCCTGTATGCTGGCTGGCAATAACGATATTCTGTCGCTGACACGACCGGAAATCATTGCGGACATTCATCGCCAGTATTTGGAAGCCGGAGCGGATATCATTGAAACCAATACTTTCAGTTCCAACGCGATATCTCAGGCAGACTACCAATTAGAAGGGATCGCTCAGGAAATGTCCGAAGCCGGAGTCCGCATCGCGCGTGAGGCAGCAGATGCCTTTATGAAAGACCATCCAGAGCGCCGTTGTTTTGTCGCGGGAGTACTGGGACCTACCAACCGGACTTCATCCATGTCGCCGGACGCGAATAATCCGGGATACCGTGAGGTGACTTTTGATCGGCTGGTTTCCATCTATATGGAACAGACAGAATCTCTTATCCGGGGAAAAGCCGATTTGATCCTGGTAGAGACCGCATTTGACACCTTAAATGTAAAAGCGGCTTTGTTTGCCATTGAAAATATTTTTCAACAGCAGGGAACACGCTTGCCGATAATGGTTTCCGTAACTCTTTCGGATGCAAGTGGACGCACTCTTTCCGGTCAGACACTGGAGGCTTTTTGGAATTCCATATCCCATGCGAATCTGTTTTCTGTGGGTATGAACTGTGCTTTGGGCGCGGCGGAGCTTCGGCCACATATTCGTGAGTTATCCTCCTTAGCACCTGATATATATATATCTTGTCATCCGAACGCGGGATTGCCGAATGCTTTTGGTGAGTATGATGTCACTCCGGAACAAAACGCGGAAATCGTGGGAGATTTTGTTCATCAGGGCTGGGTTAATATTGTCGGTGGATGCTGTGGAACAAATCCGGATTTTATTCGGGCCATTGCTGAAAAAGTTCAGGGAGTGTCTCCCAGAAAGTTAGCGCCCCGTGAGCATGTCACCCATTTGAGCGGTTTGGATCCGCTGACGATCACACCGTCAATGAATCTGATCAATGTGGGCGAAAGAACCAATGTGGCCGGATCCAAAAAATTCCTTAGATTGATTCAGGAAGGACAGTTTGAAGAGGCTCTTTCGGTCGCTCGTCATCAGGTTGAAAATGGGGCTAAGATCATTGATGTCAACATGGACGA
>JAFZAR010000079.1 GCA_017557085.1 Verrucomicrobiota bacterium
CCGTGCCGATGTCTAATCCGCGATAGACCTGCATACTGTCCACGCTGATGATCTCTCCCCGGAGATAATGACACAACTGGAGAGCGAGTTTTGATTTTCCCACAGCCGTGGCTCCTGTCAGATAAAGAGGAATGTTTTTCACTTTATCTCTTGCTGCGGCTTTTTCGCGCGGAAAATTTCCAGAAGGACGATGGCACCTATCCCGACACAGATCCCCACGTCCGCCAGATTGAAGGCAGGATAACCGATTTCTTTTCCGTTCTTGCTGATCACAAAGAAATAAAGAAAATCAACCACATGACCCCTGAAGAAACGATCTATCAAGTTTCCCAGTATTCCTCCCATGACCATGCCGATGGCGATCTGACCAAGTCTGCTGGAGAAGGAAAAGTAGTACCTGAAATAATAGAGAGCGAAAAGAGAAAAAACACCCACACAGCCCAGAATAAAGTTTTTTCCGTGAAAGAGACTCCAGGCCGCTCCTGTATTGCCCCAGTGGACTATCGAGAAAAAACCGGATATGACTTCACGGCTGGAATTGAACGGAATCGTGTGGCTGATGACCACCTTTGTAAATTGATCCAGCAACAGAACGATTCCCATCAGCAGAAACATTCTCTGCGTAGATGTCCTGTCTATCTGAAATTCAGGTTTTGGATCTTCTTCGCCTAAGCTCACAAATAAACTATGCCGTCGGTGATCTCATGGGCATGACCACAAACTGACATTTTTCTTTCGTTTTCAGCAGCGCCGGACTGAACTCGTCATTGATCTCCAGGAAAACTTCTCCGTCATCCAGTGTCTTGAGCGGATCCATCAGGAATGTCGGATTGAAGGAGATGCTGATCTCCGGTCCTTCGTGACTGACTATCATCGTTTCTTTGGCTTCACCCACTTCCGCGGAATTCGCGGTAAGTGTTAGCTGATTGTTCGCGAACTGCAGTTTGACAACGTGACTTCTTTCGCTGGTCATCAGCTCAGCACGAGTCAGCGCGTTTAAAAATTCTTCGCGGCTCAGCACCAGGGAGTGTTTCAGCTCGACCGGAACGACCTGCTTATAGTTGGGATAAACACCTTCCATCAGTTTGGTGATCAACTGGATCGTTGATCCCTTGTCGCCCTGTATCATGAAGAGCGCCTGACGAGGTTCCCAGCAGACCTTGACCTCACTGTCCACGGAAATCAGTTTTTTCAGCTCGGAAACGGTTTTACTGGGAATGATGCACTGACCGTCGCCGGAGTTGGCGATGACATTGTCTTCGCAAAGAGCCATCCGCCGGCCGTCTGTTGCCACCAGCGTCAATGTTCCGCCCATCACGCAGAAGTTCAATCCGTTCAGAACAGCGCGGGTATCTTCCAAAGACATGGCAAAAGCGGTACGCTCCACCATCTTCTTCAGATTCAGCGCCTTGAGAACAACATACTGAGACTCGTCTATCTGAGGGATAAGAGGAAAATCTTCTGCCGGCAATCCAAAGAGCTTGAAGTAAACGGTTCCTGACTCGATAGTGCATTGGTGTTTTTCATTCACACTCAATGAAATAAGAGGAGTGGGCAATTTGCTGACGATCTGAAGGAAACGTCTTGCCGGCAGTGTCGTTGTTCCATGAACTTCAACAGTCGCCTTGACGGTGCAAATGATTTTGAGATCCATATTGGTGCCGGTGATTTCCAGTCCGCCTTCCACAGTGCGAAGCAGGACGTTAGAAAGAACAGGCAGTGTCTGGCGTTCAGATACAGCGTTTTGAACCGCTTGCAGTCCGTAAATCAAATGCTCTTTTGCAATAGTCAGTTTCATTGTTTAATTCTCCAGTTTACTTATCGATCAAACCGCCACAGATAGTACAACATTTTTTCAAAGTTGTCTAGTTTCCTTCGTTGCTGAATGAGCAAAGATACTACTATTCTTTTTTTAGGTTTAAAAAATTATTATTATTAGAAAGGGTGAATAGGTGGAATATCTCCTTAACAGACACATCATGAGGAATATGACAAGGAGTTTTGCTGTGAATAAAAAAGAAAACGGCTCTGAATATCTCACGGAAACCGGAGTTCTTAAAGTTTTTCACGGCTTGTCCACAATCCGTTCGTAAAATATTCAGAGGGTTGTTCACAGAAAAAGATCCATTACAGATCCAGACTGTTTGGATTTAAAAGAAAATCCCAGATGCCAATAGTGACGAAACCGTTTTCGTCTCTTCTCAGTTTGATATTGTCTTTGATGACGATTATTTTTTTGAAAGAGTCCTCTATTTTTTTGAGAGAGCGTTTTTCCTGTTCCGTTTTTTCGTCATTATTGAGCTGATAAGCCGATTGAACATAGTATCTTTTGTTTCCCTGATTGGCGACAAAATCAACTTCAAACTGCTTTTTGATATAATCGGCATCCTGTGTTTTTTCTTTGGCGCTGACAACGCCTACATCCACTTTATAACCTCTCAGTCTCAGTTCGTTATAAATGATGTTCTCCATAATGTGATTTTCTTCGACCTGACGGAAATCAAGCCGGGCGTTCCTCAGACCGATATCTTCAAAGTAATACTTAAATGGAGTATCAATGTACTTTTTCCCTTTGACATCATATCGTTTAGCCTCGTTGATGATGAAGGCTTCTTCCAGATACTTAACGTATTTAGAGAGAGTCACAGGAGAAATATTGATTTTTTTGACCGATTTGAAGGTGTTGGAAAGTTTATAAGGATTTGTCAGAGAACCAATATCCGAAGCCAGAATGTTGATCAGCTCGGAAAGTTCATCATCGTTTTTGATCCGGTTTCTTTCAAGGATATCTTTCAAATAAGTTTCTATGAATAAATGACTAAGG
>JAFZAR010000080.1 GCA_017557085.1 Verrucomicrobiota bacterium
CAAGGGCGTTACTGTGATTGGAGAGTATGCATTTTCTGACTGCGTCAGTTTGAAGAGTATAGTTATCCCTGACAGTGTCAGAGAGATTGGAATGAGCGCGTTCGAGGATTGCGACAGTTTGGAAAGTGTTGTTTTGGGCAAGAGTGTTATTGAATTTGAAGATGATGACATATTCTCTGGATGCTGCAATTTGAAAAGCATAACAGTCAGTCCTGATAATCCGATATACAGCAGTGAAAATGGGGTCCTGTTCAATAAGAATAAGACAGTATTGATCCAATATCCTATAGGAAAAGAAGAAAGCAGCTATACTATCCCCGATAGTGTTAAAGAGATCGAAGTTTCGGCATTTTCGGCATTCGAATGCCTCAGTCTGAAGAGTATTACAGTCAGTTCAAATAATACGAAATTCAGTAGTGAGGAAGGAGTTTTGTTCGACAAGGATAAGACAACATTGATCAAATATCCTATAGGAAAAGAAGAAAAAAGTTATACGGTTCCCAACAGTGTCACAAAAATCGAAGATAGTGCATTTTCTGAATGCAGCAGTTTGGAAAGTATAACGATTCCAGACACTGTTACTGAGATTGGTATAATGGCATTCTTTGGCTGCAGCCGTTTGAAGAGTATAACAATTCCTGGCAGTATCAAAAAAATTAGTGTGTTGGCATTCACTTTGTGCAGCAGTTTGGAAAGCATAACAATCTCCGATGGTGTTACTGTGATTGGATATGCTGCGTTCTCTGAGTGCTTTAGCTTGGAAAGTATAACGCTTCCTGATACTGTTACATTGATTGGAAAAGAGGCATTCCGTGGCTGTGAAAGTTTGAAGAGTGTTTATTATAAAGGAAATGCGCCCAAGACCGAAAGTAAGATATATCACGCTACTCCCGACACCATGACCAGTTACTATCCTAGAGAAAACGACACTTGGAAGGAAGCGATCAAGGATGGAAAATGGGCAGAACGCAGAACTGCTGAATGGGATCCGAAGACAAATCCCTAAAGCAAAGCACTAAACAAAGAGATTTAAGCGCCTGAGGCGGAGAACCAGCCTGAGGTGCTTTCATGCAAGTAGCACAGGCACTAACAATTTCTTTTCTAATGGTGATTTTGAGCTTTATTCAGTGAAATATTGCCTTTTTGCGAGAGAATGATATAAAATTTTCATGTGATGAAGGATACGTGTAAGTATTATTCTATGAATTTTTTGACCGGTCTGGTCGCTGTGACCGGATCGTTTTTTCTTGGTATTCAAACATGGGCGGCAACACCTATGCCCAGTGAACTGGATATGGCTCAGAAATGGGCCGAGGCTCGTTTAGCGGGCAATGTAGATGTTCAGCCACCAAAGGCCGGATTGCAGGTGTTTGCTAATAATGATCCGGTGCAAAAGCGCTCCCGTAACGGCGGACCGATGAATATCTCCGGAAAGATTTACAAGAAAGGTCTTTATTGCCACGCGGTCAGTGATGTTCTGGTCACATTGCCGGGCAAAGCCAAAACTTTATTTTCCGACATTGGAGTGGATACCAATGGTGACACCTCCGGAGGAAGAGGAAGTGTTGAATTTATTGTATCCATTGGTGATAAAGAGCTTTTCCATTCGGAGCTGATTCGCGAGGGAAGAATGCCCCAGTCCATCAAAGTAGATCTAGACGGAGCCAGCGAGTTTTCTCTGAAAATCAGTGATGGAGGGGATGGTATCTCCTGCGATCAATCGGATTGGGCGGATATTCGTGTGGAGATGGAAGACGGTTCGATCCTGTGGCTGGATGAGCTTCCAATTCTGGACGAAGGAAAACTGCCGCTTTCCACAGATCCGCTTTTCTCGTTTACTTATGATGGAAAATCTTCTAAGGACTTGCTATCCAACTGGAAATTTGATCGCAAGACGAAGAAGTTCGCGGATAAGACGGCTTATGATTTGACTTGGAACGATAGTCAGACTGGTCTGGAAGTCCGCTGTGAAGCGATAGAATACGTAAATTTCCCAACTATTGAATGGACTGTTTATTTCAAAAACAATGGCAAAGAGAAAACACCCATCCTGGAGAACATTCAGGCGTTAGATGCGCTTTTCTCAATCGAGGGCACGGTTGACCCGATCCTTCATCATCAGACAGGAGCTCCCAGCCGCCAAGATGATTATAAGCCGATGCAGGCTGTACTGCAGCAAGACAAAACAGTACGTTTTGTGGCAGCCGGCGGCAGAGGTACTGATGAGCAGTATCCTTATTATAATGTGGAATATCCCGGTAACGGCGGTTTGATCGTCGTAGTGGGATGGCCCGGACAGTGGGCAGCGGATTTTACGAAAGTGGCTGTGACGCATGGAAAAGCACTCCAGATCCATGCCGGACAAGAGTTGACTCATTTATACCTGAATCCCGGTGAAGAGATCCGCACACCGTTGATGGCAGTTCAATTCTATGAAGGAGATCGCTATCATTCTCAGAATGTTTGGCGCAGCTGGATGTTAGCTCACAATGTCCGTCAGATAGATGGAAAACCGGCTCCGCTGCATTGGGCTGCCTGCAGTTCTCATCAATACCATGAGATGATCAACGCCACGACAGATACTCAGATCCACTTCATTGACCGCTATCTGGATGAAAAGATCGGTTTGAATTACTG
>JAFZAR010000081.1 GCA_017557085.1 Verrucomicrobiota bacterium
TCAATTTCATCCGCCGTCTGGCAAAGAAGGTACTTCATATTCATGCCGGACACCTGACACCATACGCCGGCGGTTACGACTATTATCTGCAAAAGAATCAGTACCTTTCCGAGCGTGCCGGTTTGGTGGCCGGAGGAACACCTTTGAACGCCCGGCCGGAGGAGTCAACCGGAAATGATGAACTTTCCCGGCGCGAGCAGAAGCGTCTGGCGACTCAGCAGAGGATCGCCCGCGCCAATCACAAACGCGAGCTGACCATGAAGGTCAACCGCATCGAACGGGAGATCGCCCGGCTGGAGGAACAGCACGCGCAGATTGTCTCCCGCCTGGAAGATCCCGCCCTGTATGGCGACAGCACCGCCGTGGTCAGTCTGAATAATGAGATGCGGGATGTGCAGTCGCGGCTGGAAACACTGAATCAGCAATGGGAAGAAGCCGCCACCGAGCTTTCCGACTTCGAGAATGAATGATTTGCCCGGCGCGGCGCATTATCCGCGTGAAAATATTCTTGTGTTGGCAAGCGGTTTGGAATAAAGTTTTAACGCATCTGTGATGTGGGATAATTTGTGAAAGATAGAGCAGTGAAGAAAGAACATTTTTTTATGAAAACTCAAAAGCATTATTTGAATCGGATCCTGTGTGGAACCGTTTTGGCGGTATGCACTCTGCTGGCTATTCAGACAGTGGCAGAGGATAAACTTTGGTATCGTGAGCCGGTACCGGTCCAGATCGAGAACGGCATCCCTGCGGAGGATACTGGCAACTGGGTCAAAGCACTGCCGGTCGGCAACGGCCGTTTGGGCGGAATGGTTTTCGGCGGTGTTCCGATGGAAAGGATCCAGCTGAATGAGGATTCGATATGGACAGGCGGTGTCACGGACAATGATAATCCGGAAGCATTGGCGCATCAGGCGGAGATCCGCTCGCTGCTGCTGGAGGGCAAATACAAAGAAGCCAATGACCTCACCCAGAGATACATGGTCTGCAAAGGCGACGGCAGCGGCCACGGTGGCGGCAGTCATGCCAAGTACGGCAGCTATCAGACACTGGGCGACCTGACTATCCAGTTTTATGGGCACGAAAAGTTTTCAAATTATGAGCGTGATCTGGTGCTGAATGAAGGTGCGGCGAATGTCACCTATACCGTGGATGACACCCGGTACTTCCGCAGGGTTTTCTGCAGCTATCCCGATGATGTGATGGTCATCCAGCTGGACTCAAACCGCAGGAATGCCATTACCTGTGATGTCAAGCTCTCACGCAGAGAATGCGCGGCAGTCAAAGGTGTGTATAACAGACGCTCTGATCAGCAAGGTGAGATCTACATGGAAGGTCAGCTGCGCAGCGGAAAAGACGTGAACGGATTGAAGTACATGGTGCGTCTGGGTGCGAAACTGGACGGCGGTTTCGTTGAGGTGGAGGATGACACGATGAAGATTCTCAATGCCACTTCGGTAACATTGATCCTTTCCGCCGGGACCGATTATCTGAGACCGGATACATCTGTTCTGCTCAAGAGGAATGACTGGAAAAAAGTGGGGCAGCCCATGCAGGACGGCGAACCGGTCTATCTCGGCAATCCTTATAAATTACAGACAGCGCAGAAATTGAAGTTCGCCCTCAGCCGTCCCTATAAGACACTTTGGGAGCGGCATGTGAAAGATTTTTCCGCTCTGTATGACCGCTGCAGTCTGTATCTGGGCGAAACGATCGGCTCGAAAGATCCCACAGACGTGTGGCTGAAAAACTTCGCCGAGGGGAAATACGATCCCGCTCTGATCGCTCTTTATTTCCAGTACGGCCGCTATCTGCTGATCAGTTCTTCCCGTCTGGGAACACTGCCGGCCAACCTGCAGGGCATCTGGGCCAATACGTTCCAAACACCCTGGAACGGAGATTATCATCACAACATCAATGATCAGATGAATTACTGGCCCGCGGAAGTGACCGGACTTTCCGAGTGCCACATTCCGTTCCTGGCCTATATCGCCTCGCTGCAGGTGCCGGGTTCACGCACGGCTCAGATCCATTACGGTGCCCGCGGATGGGTCACTCACACCCTGGGGAATCTCTGGGGTTATACCGCACCGGGCGAGGGAGCGGGCTGGGGCTTGTTCCCGTCGGCCAGCGGCTGGCTCTCCCAGCATCTTTGGGAGCATTACGCTTTCACCGGCGACCGGAACTATCTCAAGTGGGCATACCCGGTCATGAAAGCCTCGGCGGAGTTTTACTTGGATTACCTGTTCGAGGATCCCAAGACCGGCTGTCTGGTTTCGGGTCCGTCCAACTCGCCGGAGAATTCCTTCATCACCGCTGACGGCGTGCGCGGCGGCATCTGCTACGCGCCGACTATGGATATGGAGATCATCTACGACTTGTTCACCAACTGCATCCAGGCCGCGGAAACATTGGGTCAGGACGAGGAATTTGCTCAGCAGCTCAGGATCGCGCGCGGCCGTCTGGCTCCGCTGAAGATCGGCAAGCATGGTCAGCTGCAGGAATGGATCGAAGACTTTGACGAAGCGGAACCGGGTCACCGCCATGTTTCCCATCTCTTCGCTCTGCATCCGGGTCATCAGATCAGTGTGAACGAGACACCGGAACTGGCGGAAGCCGCCCGTGTGACATTGACCCGGCGTTTATCCAGCGGCGGCGGTCATACCGGATGGAGCCGCGCGTGGATCATCAATTTCTACGCCCGTCTGCATGACGGCGATACCGCTTTGGAACATATTCAGGCACTCTTATCCAGATCCACACTGCCGAATCTGTTCGACACTCATCCGCCTTTCCAGATAGACGGTAACTTTGGCGGCTGTGCCGGCATCGCTGAAATGCTCCTCCAAAGTCAGGACGGCAGATTGGAACTGCTCCCGGCTCTGCCTGCAAAGTGGAGCAACGGCAAAGTGGACGGATTACACGGACGCGGCGGATTCCGGGTCGATATGGAGTGGAGCGACGGCAAACTGCTGGAGGCTGAGATCACTTCCCTTTGCGGAAATGAATGTGAGGTCCAGACTCAGGAACCTGTCGTTGTTTATTATAAAGACCGTCCGATGAAAGACATGGTTTATAAAGAAAACCGGGTCGTTTTTTCCACTCAGCCGGGTGAAAAATATTATTTGAGAAGAAAGTAGAACTCCGCGGTATGAAGATGAAAGCTCAATCATTGGAAAAAATCGTGGCCCATTGCCAGACTCTGCTGAAGGTGGAGGAGTTTGAGGACTGGGCCGAAGCCATGAACGGCCTGCAGGTGCAGAACTCCGGCAAGGTCACACGGATCGCCGCCGCGGTGGATATCAGTCCGCGCACCGTCAAAATGGCTTGTGATGCCGGCGCGGATCTGCTGATGATCCATCACGGCTTTTTCTGGGGCGGGATGCGCCCCTGGACGGGCAAGCGCTATGAGATCCTGCGGATGCTGGTGGAAAACGACATCGCCGTTTACAGCGCGCATCTGCCGCTGGACGCTCATCCGACTCTGGGCAACAATGCGCTCCTTTGCAAAAAACTGGGTCTGAAAAAAGTAAAACCTTTCATGATGATGAAGGGCCAGACGATCGGCTTCAAAGGTGAGCTGCGTATAGACCGTCAGCGTCTGAAAACTCTGTTTGAAAAGATACTCGGCGCGGAGTGCAGACTGCTGGCCTGCGGCCCGGAGAAGTGCCTCAGGATCGGTGTCGTTTCCGGCGGAGCCGGCGAGGAGACCGCGGACGCTTTCAATGAAGGTGTGGACACCTACATCACGGGCGAGGGACCTCACTGGACCTGGACGACCGCGCAGGAGCTGGGGATCAATGTTCTCTATGGCGGCCATTACAAGACCGAGCAGTTCGGCATCCAGGCTCTCGCGGAGAACGTTTCCAAAAAGTTCGGGATCCCCTGGAGCTTCCTGGACGATCCTTCGGGGTTATAGATGTAATAGAAAATTTATTTATCAATGGGGGCAATAGTTAGAAAAAACATGACGAGGACATCTTCATGAAGATAAAAATTCTAATTTACTTTTTTATTTGTTTTTTGATTTGTTCGTCGTTTATTTTAATAAAAAATAAACACGATAAATCAGTAAATTTAGAAAAAAGAGTAAAAAATATAGAAATCTTGTGTGAGGCTTACTTGGAATATGCCAAAACCAATTCAGCCTCGCCTCGGCTTGAAAAGCTTTACTCTATCCTGGCAGAACAAGGAGTGAACTTTTACAGGCCGGGTGCAGACTCTGATTTTTATTATCAACTTCATCCTCTGACAAACATAGATATCGAGCATGCCCCAGACTTTGTTGTTATTGAAGAAGTGTTCAATGA
>JAFZAR010000082.1 GCA_017557085.1 Verrucomicrobiota bacterium
ATGGCAGAATCCTACAGTCAATTCCAGCATGGACTGCGGCGACGATGTGGCCGGTTTGGACGTAGGTCCCGCCACTATCAAACTGTTCTCCGAGGAAGTGGCCAAGGCCAAGACGATCCTCTGGAACGGTCCTATGGGTCTGTTTGAGGATAAACGCTTTGCCGAAGGGACCTTTGGTGTTGCCAAGGCCGTGGCGGAAGTCACTCAGAAGAACGGTGCCAAGAGCATCATCGGCGGTGGCGACAGCGTGAAGGCCATCAATAAGTCCGGTTTAGGTTCTCAAGTGACCTTTATGAGCACCGGCGGCGGCGCCAGCCTGGAATTCCTGGAAGGCAAGGTCCTGCCGGGTGTCGCGGCTCTGACCGACAAAAAGTGCTGCGGATGCTGTGGTAACAAATAATTAAAGATTTTAACAAGTAGAATTAAGAGATTATAAATGGATAAAGAACGTAAATTGTTGATTGCCGGTAACTGGAAGATGAACAAGACCGTGGCCGAGGCGGTGAGCCTGGTCGAAGGTTTGGTTCGTGAACTCTCCAACGTGAAGGAAGTGGACATCCTGGTTTGCCCGCCTTTCACGGCTCTGTACGCGGTTTCTCAGAAAATCATTGATACTCAGATCCGTCTGGGTGCCCAGACAATGAACGAAAACAACTATGGCGCATACACCGGTGAGATCAATGCCGGCATGCTCAAGGAATTTTCCGTTCGCTATGTGATTTTGGGTCACTCCGAGCGCCGTCAGTACTATAAGGAAGATGACGCTCTGATCGCGAAGAAAGCCCTCGCGGCGCACACGGCGGCTCTGAAGCCGATCATCTGTGTGGGCGAGACACTTGCTCAGCGCGAAGCCGGTCAGGCCGAAGCGGTCATTGGCAAGCAGGTCGAAGGCAGTCTGGCCGGTTTATCCGCCGATCAGATGGAAGAGACCGTTATCGCTTATGAACCGGTTTGGGCCATTGGCACCGGTAAGACGGCGACCTCCGCTCAGGCTCAGGAGATCCACCAGTTCATCCGCAAGACTCTTGCCAAGATGTTCGGTGAAGCGGTTGCCAAGAAAGTCCGTATCCTGTACGGTGGCAGTGTGAAGCCGGCAAATGCCCGTGAGCTGATGAGCCAGCCTGATGTGGACGGCGGTCTGGTCGGCGGCGCGGCTCTGGAAGTACGCAGCTTCTCTGATATCGTCAAGAACAGTATCTAATTATTATGGAATTTATTATAGGTTTATTCAGGTTCATCCTGTTTGTTGATTGCGCGCTGTTGATCCTCCTGGTGCTGATCCAGCTGCCGAAGAAGGAAGCAGGTCTGGGCGTGGCCTTTGGCGGTGCCGCGACCGATGCTCTCTTTGGCGCGGGTGCTGGAAATGCCATCACCAAGATCACCAAGTGGTGCGCGGTGTTTTTCTTTTGTTTATCATTAGGACTGGCAGTAGCGGATTCTCATTACGCTCGCGTAAACAGAGAGGCTGTTTCCAAGGAAATGGCTGCCGTTGTGACAGAAGGAACGGAAAAAGCTACGGCTGTGGAAGCCGCTGCTCCTGAGACGGCTGCTAAAGAAGCCGTTCCGGCAGTTGAGACGAATGCTCCGGCTCCCGCGGAAGCCGCTCAGCCTGCTGAGGCTCCGGCTGCTCCGGCCACGCCTGCTGAATAACACCCCTTTTCTGCCGTGGGTGCGGCAGGAACGCCTGCGCAGGCTGTGACCTGTTTTTCATTTTGGGGTCACGGCGAAAGAACTGTGCAGAAGTGTTAAACTATGTAATGTTATACGATTGCGCCGTTTCCCGTAAGGGACGCGGCGTTTTTATTCTCTTGAGATATCTATGCTGAAAAAGTTGATCCCGTTCTGGCTCTGTATTTTATGTCTTGTTTCTGTGCTGCTTTGCGGCTGTTCGAGCCAGGAGCGTGCCGAGATCGTTATCATCAACGGCGCGGAACCGGAGTCGCTGGATCCGGCGATCATCACGGGACAGCCGGATATCCGCGCGGTGGGAGCGCTTTTTTCCGGATTGACCGCTCCGGATCCCAAAACCGGACTGCCTGTTCCTTGTCTGGCCGAGAGCTGGGAAATTTCCCCGGACGGCAAGACTTATACTTTCCATCTGCGTCCCGGTATCCGCTGGAGTACAGGACAACCCATTACAGCCCACGATTTTGCCGCATCATGGATACGCTTGCTCAAACCGGAGACCGCCGCCAATTATGCCAATCTGCTCTTTGCGGTAGTTGGGGCGGAGGATTTCAATGCCGGGCGTTTGAGCGATTCTTCCCAGTTGGGGATCAAAGCATTGGATGACAATACATTTCAAGTGACACTGTGTCAGGTGACGGCCTATTTCCTGGATCTTTGCTCTACGGTAACACTATCTGTCGTTCCCATTTTTGCGGTAGAGGAGAGTCCCGATCAGTGGATCCGCAGGGAACCACTGCCGGTCAGCGGACCTTACTGTCTGGAGCAGTGGAGATTGAATGATAAGATCCGCCTGCGGAAGAATCCCTTGTATTGGGATGCGGAGAATACCCGCAATGAACTGGTGGATCTGCTGCCCATCGGTTCCAGCGTGACCGCTTTGAACCTGTACTATCAGGGAGAAGTGGATCTGCTTTGGGATAAAGAGCTGATCCCCTCAGACTTGCTGCCGATCATGCTGCAGCGGCCCGATGTCCATTCCTTTGATTATCTGGGCAATTATTTCGCCCGTATCAACGTGACTAAGCCGCCTCTTAATAATCCATTGGTGCGCAAGGCGCTGTCCATGGCGATCGACCGTGAGGCGCTGGTGGAGCGTGTGAGCAAAGGCGGTGGAACTCCGGTCGTGCATTTCACGCCGAACGGCTGCGCGAATTACGATCCGCCGGAGGGATGTCCTTATGATCCGGCACGCGCCCGTCAACTTTTGGCTCAGGCAGGTTATCCGAATGGAAAAGACTTTCCTGTGATCACCTATCTGTTCAACGCGGCGGCAGGCGGTGCGGCCAAGACTCACCAGAAAGTGGGCGTGGAATTGCAGCAGATGTGGAAGGAAAACCTTCATATCCAGGTGGATCTCCAGCAGGCGGAGTGGAAAGTCTTCCTGAGCATGGTCAGCGGTCTGGATTACGATATTTGCCGTGCCAGCTGGGTGGGGGATTATAATGATGCCACGACTTTTCTGAACCTCTTCATATCCAACAGCGGGAACAACCGAACCGGCTGGAAGAGCAAGGAATACGACGATCTGATCGCCACGGCGGAAAAGGAAGTTGATTTGAAAGAGCGTGCCGGTCTGCTCAAAAAGGCAGAGACCCTGCTGATCGAGGAGGCTTTTCCGGTGATCCCGCTCTATGTTTACAAGGGGGTAGCCTGTTTCGATACCAACAAGATCGAGGGCTACTATCCCAACCCGGTGGATCGCCATCCCATCAACGCCCTCCACAAAAAGAAGGGAACCGCGGATGGACACTGATCAGTATGGCTCAGGAAAACACACCAAAAAAGAAGCGAAAAGTGTTTGATAATGATGCTGGACAAGCGGCCGTTGGAAAGGCATAATCGTCAACGGGATGGATTTTAGGGCATCTGTCTTTCCACAAAGTCTTTAATGTGAGACAAGATGCCGGCGGATAAAATTCATCTGAAGATAGATAAAATAAATTAGAGATATAACTAACTCAGTCCGTCTGTGGTGTTTTTGAATGCACGACGGAGAAAAAAGAAGTATATTATGGAAGTTATTATTCAGCCAACAAGGGAAGCGGCGGCGCTGCTTACAGCCAAGATCATTGCCGCGGAAGTGAGAAAAAATCCCTCTACTGTTCTGGGATTAGCTACCGGTGCGACAGTGGAACCGGTTTATTCCAACCTGATCGAGATGCATCACAAGGAAGGTTTGGATTTCTCTCTTTGTAAGTCGTTTAATTTGGATGAGTATGTGGGGCTCAGCGGAGATCATCCGGGCTCTTACCGTTACTTCATGAACAGCCACCTTTTTGACCACATCAATATAGACAAGCGCAACACGCATGTTCCTAACGGCATGGCCAGTGATATCGAGGCGGAATGCCTGCAATATGAAGAGGCTATCTGGGGCGCCGGCGGGATCAATCTCCAGCTGGTCGGTATCGGTATGGACGGCCATATCGGTTTCAATGAGCCGATGTCCTCCATGCAGAGCCGCACACGCGTGAAGCAGCTTAATCCTGTGACGATCCGCCAGAACGCGGGTTACTTTGGCGGACCTGACAAGATGCCCCGCCGCGCGATCACCATGGGTGTCGGAACGATTCTGGACAGCGAACGCTGTCTGATGCTGGCGACCGGTGCCGCCAAGGCTGAGATCCTGGCGGAAGCCGTGGAAGGACCTTTCTGCGCACGTGTGACTGCGTCCGCGCTGCAATGGCACCGCCGCGCGATCGTGATCGTGGATGAAGCCTGCGCGACTCATCTGAAGAACCGTGAGTATTATGATTGGTCTTTCAATCATGAACCTCACTGGGCCGCTTTCAGAAATTAGAAAAGCGCTGTTATCGTATGAGTTCATTTAGAACGGGGTCGCTGACAGTCCATGTCCATGCCAATGTGGTGGAGATGGCTTCAGCGGCAGCGGAAGCCTCGGCCGGGATCATTGCCAATGCGATCCAGAGCCGGGGCTCTGCGCGTATTATTCTGGCGACTGCCGTTTCACAGGTGGAGTTTTTTCATTGTCTGGTGGAGAATCCGCGGATCGACTGGAGCCGGGTGACGGTCTTTCATTTGGATGAGTTCCTGGGCATCACCGAGAACAGTCCTTCCAGCTTTGGCTATTTTCTGACCAAACAGCTGCTTTCCAAGGTGACTGTCGGCACGGCCTATAAGATCAACGGCAGTTCGCTGCTGCCGCTGAAGGAGTGCGCCCGCTACGAGGCACTGCTGAAGGAGAAACCCATTGACTTGTGCTGTGTAGGAGTGGGCGAGAACGGGCATATCGC
>JAFZAR010000008.1 GCA_017557085.1 Verrucomicrobiota bacterium
CCATGGAACTGAATATAAGTGTTTTCTTTAAAATAGTTTTGAATACCATAGAATGAACAATATTTCTTACGAAACCTATCATACATGGTCAATTCAGAAATAGGAAAATCTCCACGATTCAAAGCTTTTTCCAACCAGAAAAATTCTGATATCAGTTTTGCCGCGGAACTTTTCCCTGTTCCCTGTCCACCACAAAACGCCGTAACTTTACAAATGTTTATCGTTACAGACCGCACATTTTTGATGGGACCAAAGTTTTTAATTGTCAGCACATTATTCATAAGTTGACACTTAAGCGCATAAACACTGTAGCGCAAAATCTTTCTTTTTGCAATATAACATCAAGATGTTATATTCAAAAGATATCAAAGCACGCAGCCCTTGACCAGGAGCAGGTTACCGTATTGTTTCTCCTCGCCGGTTTGGATAATGGCGTAGGATTTTTTGGCTTTTTCGTAGAAGGCAAAGCGCTCGATCTGTCCCAGGGGGATCTGCAATGTGGATTCAAACCCTGCCCACGCGATCGGTGTGGGCATTCCTTTTTTCTTGTCCGAGTCGGTCAGCTCCATGACACAGGCCGGGTATTGGCTGTAAGCCACATCCAGCGGGAAAAGATCCACGATCGCCTTGAGCAGTGTGTTCACATCCACGCCCGGACAGCGGATCAGTTTGCCGTAAGCGGTCTCTTTGGCAATGCTTTCGCCGGGGAAATTCGCGTCGGCCAGGATCAAAACATCTCCATGCCCCATGTCGCAAAGGACTTTCAGCATGTCACCCGTCAATAATTTACTTATTTTATTCAGCATCTTATCACCTCATTCAACGGCGCAAGCATAGCAGAAACGCTCCTGCCGCACAAGGAGAAGAAACGCCTCTAGTGATCTATCAGGTTCCAGCCGCCGCCGCTGTCGATGCGGACAGGCACACACCACCATTTGCTGGGACCGCTGGAGGATTCTTTGATGGAATCCTGTATCCGAATGAAAGAGACACTGCCCGAAAAAGTTCCGACGATCTGACCGCGTTTGCCGTGGATGGATTTGCTGTTGGCCGGGACATAAGTCCTGTTCACGATCCCTGCCCCGTCCACATAGTTCTGAGGTTCAGGGTGTTTGCCGCCGGCATAAGCCAGCGGTTCCCATAGAGCGTAGGCCAGCGGATTGAATTCCGAAAGTTTCAAAGAATTTTCCAAAGCACCTATCCCGCAGATAGATGAATTCATCAGATAGGTAGAAAGCTGATTATTGCGTTTGACCCAGAGCGGCGCGTCATTGGGGTTATCTTTGGGGCATTGATAGACCTTTTGCGCTTTGGTATAGGGCCAGTAAAGCCCGGAAGCATAATTCTCAGCGGCCAATCGGAGCGCTGTGGGCGAGGTCAGAGATCCCAGCTGATCCGCTCGCTTGGCGGCATTGAACTCGTTAAAATTCCGGGGAGGCGTGTAGGCAAAGAGCCAGCCATCGGGTTTTTTCTCGCCCGGAGTTCCCAGGTTCGGCCAGGGCATCCCGTCATTGTAATCGGAGGAATACATCTGCATGGCCAGAAGAAGCTGGCGCATATTGCTGACGCAGACCATTCCCTGAGAATAGGCTTTGGATTTGGACAGCGCCGGCAGGAGCAATCCCATCAAGATGGCAATGATCGCGATGACGACCAGCAACTCGATGAGTGTAAAAGCGTTCTTCCTGATTTGTCTTTTCTTCTCCATGCTCTGTCCGATGGCGGATCCCCGTTTACATTGGCTATTCTTCAGAATCCGGATCCCAAGCCACAGCTCTCCTGTTCTGCCATTTACCGCCTTTGATTTTGTTCTCCCAACTGCTGTTTCCCATCGGATAATAACTGATCAAGCTGACGGGTGTTTCCTTATAAATATCCTTAGCGGAAGGCACATCACCCTTATAATAAACACTCTTCAGATTCTCACAGTTAGAAAATGCATCTTCACCAATAAAAGTCACACTGTCCGAAATCGTTACATTTTCCAGACTGATGCAGCTACAAAATGCACTATTCCCAATAGATGTTACATTATTTGGAATTATATATGTATCTAATTTCTTCTCAGGTGGATATTGAATTAATCTAGTTTGATCTTTGTTAAACAACACTCCATCTATGCTGCTATATTTAGGATTGGATGGACTAACTGATATACTAATCAGACCAAGACATCCACTGAATCCCCAATCTTCAATAGAAGTCACACTGTCGGGGATTATTACACTAGCCAGACAACCACAATTGTTGAATGCATCGTTTCCAATAGAAATTACACCATCTGGAATTATATATGTATCTAACTCTTTTCCATGTGGATATTGAATTAACCTGGTTTGTTCTTTGTTAAACAATACCCCATCTACACTGCTATAGGTAAGATTGGATAAACTTACTAATATGCTAGTTAGATTGATACACCCACCGAATGCATTGTATTCGATAGAAGTCACCCTCTTGCCAATCGTTACACTCTCCAGATTTTCACAGCCAATAAATGCCCCATCTCCAATAGTGGTTATACTATCGGGAATTGTTACACTCTTCAAACTGATGCATCTAATGAATGCATAGGTTCCAATATAACTCACATTATCCGGAATTCTAATAGATGTTAAACTCTTACAACGCCCGAATACTTTTTCACCAATAGCAGTCACCCCCTTGCCAATCTTCACACTCTTCAGATCTTCACAACAATAGAAAGCATTTTTCCCAATAGAAACCACACTGTCAGGAATCACAATACCAGCCAGACCGCCATAGTACGCAAATGCACTTTCTCCAATTTCAGTTACATTGTATAAAATACCCTCATATTCAACAGAATCCGGGATAATAACAACAATTTCACAATCATCACATTCATCGTAATAATCTGTTCCTGATATCAATGTTACCGTTCCAGTGGTTCCGTTCTGGGTAAGAACTTTGTATCTCGATTCCCCTGCTATGAATTCATCTGTCATCAATCCTCACACTCCACGCCACTTATACAATCTTTCACCAGATCAGGCAATTCTTATTTCTACTGACAATGGCCAGGTTTGCTTGACCTTTGGTGCATAAGGGGGTATAGAAAGGGGGTCATGTGACAAAGTGTCA
>JAFZAR010000083.1 GCA_017557085.1 Verrucomicrobiota bacterium
TACCGGAACCGCTGGGGCCCATGATAGCGACATATTCGCCTTTGAAAATCTGTAAATTGACACCTCTCAGCGCATGGACGGTTTCCGCGCCCATGTTGTAGACTTTACAAACATTTTCGATTTGAATGAGCGGAAGGGACATACTAGGGTTTGACCAGGATGAGTTTGCCGTCTTCAAGATCCTTGCTGATGGCCTTATAGCCGCCGCTGACGATTTCCTCTCCTTCTTGAAGTCCTTCAAGAATTTCCGTGTAATTGTCATCGCTGATGCCGCGCTTGACCAGACGTTTTTCAACCCGATCTCCATTTACAACAAAGACGACTTCCTCAATAAGACTTTCTGTGGATTTTGCCTTAGCGGGATCCTCAGAAGCGGTTGGCGGTTTTACATCAGCTGTGGTATTGGTTGCCAGAGCTTTCAGACGAGTAGTCACAGATTGGATCGGTACAGACAGAACATTTGTCCGGTAGCGTGTCTCGATTTCAGAAGTGACAGACATTCCCGGACGGAAAGCTTCTTTATCTGTGATAAGGATACGAACCTCAAATTTAGTAGCCTCAGTGGTGCTGCTGCTGTTTGCGGTATTCGCAATTTGAGAAACAGTGCCGACAAACTTCTGATCATGAAAAGCATCCACATCCAGCCAGGCTTTCTGTCCCAGAGAGATACGATTGATATCCATTACGCCGATATCCACACGAGCTTCCATGTGATTCAAGTCTGAAATAGTCATGACTTCTGTACCGCTGTAAGTTCCTGTTCCGACCACACGTTCACCTAATTCGGAATTCAATTTTGAAACGGTGCCATCCAGAGGGGAATAAATGATACATTTGCTCAGATCCTCTGAAGCACGATCCAGTGCCGCTTGAGACATGGTAACCTGATGAATGGAATTAGTATAAGTAAATTTAGCCGCAGTGTAGGAATTGACGATATCATCATAATTGGCCTTGGAAAGCAGATTATTCTCATAAAGACCTTTAGCACGTTCCCATTCCGCTTCCCATTTTTTCAGTGAAGCCAAAGAGATATCCCGGCTGCCCAGTGCTGATTGCAAACTGGCGGCCGCGGAATTACTGCTGGCAATATAGAGATCCGGCTTCACACTGAAAAGCAGGTCACCTTTGTGTACCATCTGTCCTTCGCTGACTGGCAGCTGAATGATCTCACCGGATACTTCAGAGCTGATTTTTACATAAGTAACAGGCTGGATTTTCCCATTAGCGGTAACGATTTCCGTGATATCACGCTTTTGAACGGTATCGGTTTGTACTTCAATAGGCTTTTCCGCTTTCATCAGGAAGTACGCGACTACGTTTCCGATAATGAACAGTAAAATGATCGTCCAGAAAATGTAAAAGAATTTTGATTTTTTCTTCTTACTCATATTTATATCCCGTTTTAGATTCTTACAATGAATCCCGAAACCATAATAATTTCTAACTGAGGCGAAGACAACAACAATGTCTGCCATCTTATAAAGAACCGGGATAGGATGATTTTGTGTGAAAAAAATGAAAAAATCAGCGTTTTAAAAGGATCTGGTCCATGTTTAATTGGGATTCGATCCATTTAACCCACTTGTTTTCATGTGATTTCATAATTTTCCTGTCTGCGGGATCAATATCATCAAAATCCTGCAAATGAAGGATAGAATGAATGAGGTAGCGGAGAGTTTCGCTTTGAGGTGTCGTCTGGAACTCTTTTGCGTAATAGTGCGCTTCATCAATGCAGATGAAGACATCGCCAAAGAGAATGTCTTTTTGTGGATGTTGGAGATATTGAAAAGTAATGACATCTGTGGAACCTTCGTGCCCTAGGTATTTTTCATTCACTCTGGCCATGCGTTTGGCGTTTACGAAATACCAGCTGAGTTCCGCTTTTTTTACACCCATTTGAGAAAGCAGGAGCTGAACGACAGGACGGCAGAGCGAGATATTGAAACGAAACCCAGGGTGAAGATTGCGAAAGGTTAAGATAAAACTGTCAGCTGGCGGTTGTGTCTTAATGGCCGGAAGATCGGGGTGCTTGAGCTTTTTCGGTTTCATAAGCCTGGATGATGCGTTGTACCAGAGGATGGCGCACCACATCGCGTTTTTGGAATTCTTTGATACCGATGCCGGGAATGTTTTTCAACAGATAGAGAGCTTCCGGAAGACCGGATTTCCGGGGATACGGCAGGTCCACCTGAGAAGGATCACCCGTGATCACGATCTTAGTATTGATTCCCATACGGGTGAGGAACATGAGAATCTGTTCCCGTGTCGCGTTTTGAGCTTCGTCCAGTATGACAAAGGAGTTGTTCAGGGTACGGCCGCGCATATAAGCCAGAGGAGCGATCTCAATGGTGCCGCGTTCCTGATGTTTGAGAACGTCTTCGGAAGGCATCATGTCATAAAGCGCGTCATAAAGAGGACGCAGATAGGGAGTGATCTTCTCCTGAAGATCTCCGGGAAGGAATCCCAGAGCCTCACCGGCTTCTACGGCAGGACGTGTTAAAATGAGACGTGTGCATTTCTCTTCTTTGAGAGCCGCTACCGCCATAGCCATAGCCAGATAGGTTTTGCCGGTTCCGGCCGGACCTACTCCAAATGTGATGTCATTCTGCCGAATGAGTTCCACATACTGGCGTTGACCAAGAGTTTTGGGAATAATAACAGGCTTGCGTGCGGAAGTATAAATACGGGATGCTTGAAGTGTGCGCAGTGTTTCCAAGCCGTCTTGCTCAGCAACTTTGATGGCATGAGAGAAGTCGCTGGCTCGAACAATGATACCGTTTTTGACCGAGTCTTCGATCAGCTGAAGGATTTTTTCGACTCTTTCAACAACAGCAGGTTCTCCTTCGATTCGGATCCAGTTATCCCGCGCGACTGTTTTAACATCAAATTGGGTTTCAAGAGCCTTAAGATTAGGGATGTTTCCGTGAAAAAGCTGCTGAGCCAGTCTGATGTTTTCAAAGTAATAAGTTGTTTCGCTCATGATCCGGAACGAGAAATCTTTAATTACTCTGGAGTTTTCGGATGGCCTTGCGTAGATTCTCGGCCACTTCGGAAAGTGCCTGTGGCAGGATAGATGTTTGACCAATGACCGGCATAAAGTTGGAATCACCGTTCCAGCGGGGAACCACATGAATATGAAGATGTTCAACAATGCCGGCACCGGCAACCTTTCCCTGATTGATGCCGATATTGAACCCCTGGGGGTGCATTGTTTCTGTCAAGGCTGTTTGACAGGTTTGAACCAGATGCATCATTTCCAGAAGTTCTTCGTCCGTCAAATCCCCGATAGCGGGGACTTGACGATAGGGGATCACCATCAGATGTCCCCCGTTATAAGGATAATTATTGAGAATCGCGAAACATGTTTTGCCGCGTGCGATCACATGATTTTTTTCATCATTCTGCTCTTTAGCGATTCGACTAAAGATAGATTCATCCGTGGGAGCCGGTTTGGGTCCCAGGATATATTGGATTCGCCACGGGGCATGAAGCGGTTCCATAACGACTTATTGGAGTTTTTGGAGTTCCTCTTTGACCAGCTTGATCACTTCTGCCACAGCTTCTTCCGGTTTGAGAGTAATCAAATCTCCGCCGCGGCGTTTTAATTCCACGACTCCCTTGGCCAGAGATTTTTCTCCAATGGCCAGACGCAGAGGAATGCCGATCAGTTCAGAATCTTTGAATTTAACGCCAGGACGTTCATCGCGATCATCCATCAGCACTTCAATACCGGCGGCTGTCAGTTCTGCGTAGAATTTCTCTGCCCATTTCATCGGTTCACTGTCCGCGGTGATATTTAGCGGAGTAATGCAGACCTGGTACGGAGCTACTGACATAGGCCAGTTGATGCCGTCTTTGTCAAAATTCTGTTCAATAATGGCTTGGAGTGTGCGAGTGACACCAATGCCATAGCAGCCCATGACGCAAGGTTTCTGTTCACCTTTTTCATCAGAATAAACAGCGCCCAAAGCGACACTGTATTTGGTACCCAGTTTGAACACTTGGCCGACTTCGATAGCGTGACGGATGCACAAGGGCTTGCCGCACTTGGGACAGGCTTCACCATCTTTGACCGTGCGGATATCCACGAACTTGGCTGAAGGAATATCACGGGCAATATCCACATGACGCAGATGCTGACCGTCTTTATTCGCTCCGGTGACCATCCCGCTGGCTCCCTGAAGGAGCAGGTCGGCATAGATAGGCGTTCCATTGACTCCAACTGCACCCAGGCTGCCGGGATGTGCGCCCATCAGAGCGACGATTTCTTCATCGGTTGCCGGACGGAA
>JAFZAR010000084.1 GCA_017557085.1 Verrucomicrobiota bacterium
AACTTGATTATTATGTATTTAACTTATCTTTATTCCCATTCCTCAGCGTCACATACGCCAAGGAACGACCAGAATAAAGTAGCAGATATTTTGCAAATCTGCAAGGCCGAATATCATCTGTCTGACACCTTGATTACTTTTCATAACTGATTTGTAATTAAAGAAATATGAAAAAATCATATTCAATGCGTTACATTTTGTTCCAAAATCATAAATTAACCGCTTGCAAATGCGATGGGTTGCAACTAGACTTGGTTCCTAGTCTACTTGTAAAAGTACTAGATAAGGGAGAATGACAATGAGATACACAATACTGCTGTTAACCGCGATTTTAGGTTTCACTTCTTGGAATCATGTTCTGGCTCAGGGCAATGACACCGTTATTGCCTACTATGAGGAACGCATCCGGGCTCTTACTTCACGAGTCGAGGATCTGACCCAGTCTCAGGCCGAGCTGGTGAAAGCCATCAATAAGCTCCAGCGCCAGTGCAACATCCTGGCTCAGGATGTGGATAAACTGAACGAAAAAATCAAGAATCTGCCTCCTCCTGCCGACATCAGCAACGCGGCCAGTCTGGACAGCGTCAAGCAGCTGCAGGCGGCACTGGTCTCTCTGGAAAACAAATTCATTGCCAGCGAAAAGGAACGCAAACAGGAGAACAAGAAGCTGATGGATCAGCTCATCGCCATTTCCAAGATGACTCCCGCCGTTCCGTCCGAGCCCAAGAAACAGCCCGTTAAAAAGGAAGAAACTCCTGAGTATTCCAAGACTTATGAATGGACTGTCGAATCCGGTCAGACACTTTCCAGCATCGTCCAGACGATCAATAACAGCGGCGGCAAAACTTCCGTCAACGCTATTTTGAAAGCGAATAAAGGTCTGAAAGCGGAGACACTCCGTGTGGGACAAAAGATCATCATCCCCGATATCAGCTCGAAATAGTTCATCCTTATGCCTTTATACGAATACGAAGTGATTCTGCCGGAAGGTGAAGAACCGCCGGAGGACGGCGGATGCAGGATCTGCGGCGGGCATTTTTCGCTCAATCGGCCGCTCAACGCTCCGCCGCTGAAGACCTGTCCCCTCTGCAAAAAGCCGGTGAAGAAGATCATCTCCCTCTTCAACACACCGTTCTACAGCAAACCGCTCTCCATCACCGACGCGAAAAAAGCGGGCTTCACCGTCCTGAAACGGGTCAGCAAAGGCGAATACGAACGTCAATAACCCCTTTACACACAAAATCATGATTGCTCTTATAGACTACGGTTCCGGGAATCTGCGCAGTGTGGAGAAAGCTTTTCTCCGTCTGGGCGCGGATATCCATTTAGTTTCTGCGCCGGAGCAGCTTTCTCAGGCCAAGGCGATCGTCCTGCCGGGCGTCGGCGCTTTTGATGACTGCCTTACCGCCATGCGCGGCCAGCACCTGGAACCGGCCATTCTGGAAGCGATCCGCGCCGGTAAGCCTTTCCTGGGCATTTGTGTTGGCTATCAGGCACTTTTCGAGAGCAGCCAGGAATTCAACAGCAAGGCTCCCGGCCTGGGTATCTTCAAAGGTCAGGTCAAGCGCTTCACGGACCGCCCCGGCATCAAGATCCCTCAGATCGGCTGGAACCAGATCAAGATACTGAACCAGGAATGTCCCCTGTATAAAGGAGTCAAATCCGGCAGTTTCGTTTATTTTGTCCACAGCTACTATCCCGTTCCGGAAGACCATTCTATCGCAGCCACCGAAACCGAACACGGCGACACTTATGTTTCCAGTGTCTGGAAAGACAACGTCTTTGCCGTCCAGTTCCATCCCGAAAAAAGTCAGCAGGTAGGACTGAAAATCCTAAAAAACTTTCTCGATATCATTCCTTGAGTTGAAAACCAACTCATAAAATGGGAGAATAACAGCGCTTCGTTTTCAGGCGAAGCCCCGTGCGCGCGAGTGGTGAAATGGCAGACACGCCAGACTTAGGATCTGGTCCGCAAGGGTGGGGGTTCAAGTCCCCCCTCGCGCACCATGAGAGAAGGATTTTATGATAGCACAAGTTCCCGTAATAGCTCATTTTGTCGAAAACTGTTTTTTCTATGTGGATGACACATCAAAGCACGGCTTCATTATTGATCCGGGCGCGCAGGCAGAAAAACTGCTCGGCATGATCCGGGAGAAAGGCTGGATCATCGAAAAGATCCTGCTCACTCATGGCCACTTTGACCATATCGGCGCGGTAAATGAGATCCGCTCCGCTTTGAAGATCCCGGTGCTGGCATACAAATCTGACGATGATTATCTGCGGGATCCGGAATGGAACCTCTCCCCTTCTTTTGGTTTGTCTATCATCATCGAAAACGCTGAAACCATCGTGGACGGTCAGATCATCCGTCTGGATTCCGATCCGGCGTTTTCACTCAAGGTGATCTACACTCCCGGCCACACCACGGATTCCGTCATCTATTACTCCGAACGGGATCACGCCGCGTTTGTGGGCGATACCATCTTCAAAGACAGTATCGGAAACTATCAGCTCCCCGGCGGCAATTTCGCTGCTATCCAAAAGAGCATCATGGAACGTGTTTTTACGCTTCCGGATGACACCGTCCTCTACTCCGGCCATACCGAACAAACCACCGTCGGAACTGAAAAAAGAAGATACCTGTAGAAAGCACCTTTTACACGCGCTTTCGCATGATAAAAGGAAAACCTCTATCCTTTTACCGATAAAAAAGGACTCCCGGTGAGGATGAAACGCCAGGGGAAATCGCGTGCTTCCTCGGCGTAGTCAATGTTGATGCGCTTGGTGGCACTGATCTCATTCGGTTCGACGGAAACGCTCCCCTCCTCCAGATATAGTTCATCGCCGCACAGATCCAGTCCGTAACATTCGCGCGTGATCCCCATAGCCATGCAGAGCTTGCCGGGGCCGCTGCATAAGTTTTTCAGTGCCGTGGTACGGCGGCGTTTCCGCATCAGCTCAATC
>JAFZAR010000085.1 GCA_017557085.1 Verrucomicrobiota bacterium
CCATCACTCCGGGATTCTTCCCGGCGATGCAGAACCGCTCCCTGCTGTTCAACGAGGACGGCACCCCCACGGACAGAACTCGTTCCATTTGGGAACATACGGCCATGAAACGCTTCGGCAAACCGGAAGAATTGGGCGGCGTGATCGTCTTTCTGGCCTCGCAGGCCGCCAGCAGTTTTGTGACCGGCACCGACATCCGTGTGGACGGCGGCTTCCTCTCACAGACTATTTGATCTCAGGTAAAAAGAACCACGGATGGTTATAAGAACCACAGAGGAACACAGATCTGCACAGATATAATATTGAAAAAAATCCCCGGTGGGAAATGACCGTCGGTTTTTTTTGAACTCTCGCTGAAAAGCTGTCCAACTAAGTTATATATCCTTGTTATGTTTGTTCCTCAGATATCGATTCTTGCTCGGTAATATCCTTAAGAACAAATTGGGCTACCTTTCGCACTTTATCCTCATTATTTTCATCTTTAGCTATCTTTTCTAAAGTGGTTAAAAAATTTTTGTCAGAGTCTGGGAATTCTCTATAAATTTGTCCTGAGAACTTGATGAATGCTATACGCACAATAGGACTGGTTTCTTTTGTGAAACGATCCATCAAAATAGAAATGCTTTCTTTGGGATCCGTACAATAATCAGCTACTCCAAAAGCAGCTAAGCATTTCACTTCATCAGATTTATTTTCGAGAAGTGAAACGGATGCGGCATGAACAGCTTTTGAAAGTTCAGGACTCGGTTCCCAATCTGGAGACCGATTTTTTTTAACTATTAAACTGATAGTTACCGCCTCTCGGATATGTTCATCAGGATGGTTAAGAGCCTCCTCTAGATAGGGCATTCCTAAACTTCCACAATTAACCAGTCCTGATATACCTGTTAAAAAATTCCGATTAGTATCCAAATTAGCAACAAATTCAGGGATGATCGGTTCCATATCTTTGCCTAAAAGCCCGAATACAAGTTGTAAATTTTGGAAACGTTTCTCAATATTTTTATCATCTTCCCACGGATAATCTATTTTAGCAATTTTGAATGAATTCATTTCCTCCACTATATGTGTGAACACATTCGTTCCCATCGCCCGTAGATCATCATTCACTTTGTCCAATATCTTCTGAACTTCTTCAAGAGAAAGTGACTCTTGGCGAGAAGCATCTAACTGACTGAAAATTTCCTTGAGTGGACCAGAATATGTTTCTGCGTTTTTACTGCACCCTTGCAGAAACACTAACACAACTAATAAACATAATATTTGTCTCATCGATTTTTACTTGTTTATCAATAATTTATCTCTGTTTATCCGTGTGTGTCTGTGGTTCTTTTTGTCTTTAATAATCGTACAGACCGCTGTCGTGGCTGTAGCCACCGTAACCGCCTCCGCCATAGCCTCCTTCGTCTTCGCCTTCACCTTCGTTCAAACCAAAGACATCACCCATATCTTCTTCGATCTTCTCCGGTGAATCACCTTTTTCCAGACGCTTGAGAGCCTGGTCGAATTCTTTGGGAACGACACCGGGCGGAAGTGCGTCCTTCATCTTCTTCATCACGTGCGCCAGGTGCTTGGGGTTGTTCTCGTCCACATATTCGAGATCTTTCTCGATATCCCCCATAACCCGTTCCATGCGAGCCTCATCATCCGGAGTCAGACCGGAATCGTCCCCCGGCGTGGGAGCCGGCGGTTCCTGTGCGCCGCGCGGAGCGGCAAAACGGCTCATCAGTTTTTCCATCTTCCGGCCACCGCACTTGGGACAGGACGGCACACGCGGAGGAGTGAGTGTCTTTGAGAGGAAACTAAAGACTTTCTTGCACTTAGGACAGGCATATTCGTAAATGGGCATCGCTTTTATCCTTATTCGATCACCGCGGAAGACCAGAGGAAACGTCCGCCGGGCTTCGCTTAAGCTATTCTAACGAAACAGCAAAGAAATTCAATTTTGAAATTGAGCCGATAATGTGAATAAATTACTGACAGATGCCGGGATTAGTTTTATCATAGTGCTTGTGCAGGTGTACCTTTTAGGGAAACGTTCTCTAAGGATCACCCTAAAAGAAGAAAGTTACGATTTATGGCAGAGAATAATGTTGTACTAACCCCTTTGAAAATCAAAAGCAAACTGGCTCCGGCTCCCACAGCGGAACCCCGGTATTCGATCCAGATCAAGAACCGTGCAGGCCAAACCGTCACCGTGGCCGATCCCAGAGCGACCCGCGCGCTGGTGGCTCTGATGGATATGCACGCCGTCAACGGCGGAGCGGCCAGCCACTGGGGCGGACCTTCCGCCTTCGCAGAGATCTCGGCAGCCGCCCATGCCATCATGTTTTCTGTCAAGGACCGCGCCTGGTTCGATGCTTACCATTTTGTAAATGACGCAGGCCACGCCGAAAACGGCATCTACGCCATTCGCGCCAATTACGGTTTCGACGGGATGACCTTTGAAACGCTCAAAGGATTCCGCAGTTTCAACAGTAAGCTGACCGGTCACGGTGAATCCCACCTGAACCCGGAAGGCGTTTTCCTGAGCAACGGCCCGCTGGGTTCTTCCCTGCCCCAGGCGCAGGGTCTGGCTATGGCCGACAAGGTGGCCGGCAATGACCGGGTGACACTGTGTTTGATGTCCGACGGTGCCAGCATGGAAGGTGAAGCCAAAGAAGCCTTCAGCGCGATCCCCGGTTTCGCGGCCAAAGGCAAGATGAATCCCTTTGTGATGCTGCTTTCCGACAATAACACCAAGCTCTCCGGCCGCATCGATAAAGATTCCTTCTCCATGATCCCAACCTTTGAAGCGCTGAGCGTGCTGGGCTGGAACGTCATCAAGGTGGCGGACGGCAACTGCATGGAAACCGTCTATCAGGCGGTGGAAAGCGCCATCGAACAGGCCAAAGCCGATCCCACCCGTCCTGTCTGCGTCTGGTTTAAGACCGTCAAGGGCAAAGGCGTGAAATCCACCGAGGAAAGTGCCAGCGGCGGACACGGCTACCCTCTGAAAAACGCGGAAAAAATAGTAGACTTCGTGGCCGAGATCTATGGTGGTTTTGATAAGCTGCCAGCGGAATTCCTCACTTGGGCTGAAAGACTGAACGAGGAATGGATGACTGCGGAAGCCTCCAAGAAAATGAAGCCGGCCGCGGCCGCTCCCGCCGTGAAGAAAGAAAAGATCCAGGCCGGTCTGGCTCGCGGAGCTGTCAAGGCCGCCGAAGAAGGTGCACCCGTCTATTCCGTCAGCTGCGACGTGCAGGGCTCCACCGGGATCGCCGCGTTCCAAAAAGCTTTTCCGGATCGTTTTGTGGAAGTCGGCATCGCTGAATCCAACATGATCAGCGTGGCCGCCGGATTCTCCAAACTGGGCTTTATTCCGATCGTAGATGCGTTCGGCCAGTTTGGTGTGACCAAGGGCAATCTGCCGCTGACGATGGCCAACCTCTCTCAGGCACCGGTCATCGGAATGTTCTCGCACGTTGGTCTGCAAGATGCCGCCGACGGCGCATCCCATCAGGCGACTGCCTATTTCGCCGCGCTCTCTGCCATCCCGCATCTGGTCGTGGTGGCTCCGGCCTGCGCCGCCGAAGCCGAATCGCTGATGTATCA
>JAFZAR010000086.1 GCA_017557085.1 Verrucomicrobiota bacterium
GCTCCTGTTTCAATCTCTTTATCACCTTTCTGGTCAGCGGCATCTGGCACGGTGCCAACTGGACTTTCGCCATCTGGGGTGGTGTGAACGGTCTGATCCTGATCGTGGAAAAGCTGCTCCATATCAAGAAAGAAAAGCACTCTCGCACGGAACGGATCATCGGCTGGCTCTACACATGGGGCTTCATCAATCTGGCCTGGGTCTTTTTCCGGGCGCAGACGCTGGACGATGCTCTCCACATCCTCAGGCGCATCTTTTCCGACTTTTTCCCAACGCTTTACGGACTGGCTACAGCCCACATCGGCATTTTTGAGATCATCCCATCACGCGGACGCTTTCTCTGGACGCTGGGGCTGAGTCTGGCCGGCATTTTCTGTGTCTGGGCTTATTCTTTCTACGAAACGCGCAAAGGCCAGTTTGAGATCTGCGTCGGACAATGGAATCCCTGGGCGCGTTGGACATTATATCTGTTTTTGTTAGGGATCGCGCTCTGTTTCGGCGCGATGGGCAGCAAAGGTCAATTCATCTATTTCCGATTCTGATATGAAGTCTAAATTCTTTATCCGATTGAGTTTATTGATCTTGTTCCTGGTAGTGCTCTCCCTGGCCGGGGCGCTCTGCTATCGTCCCATGCTGCTCCGCACCAGCCAGGCTTTCTATCTGGACAAGCTGGATCGTCTGGCCGCTCTGGCAGGACAGCCTGCGCCCAAGGCCGTTTTCGTGGGCGGATCCGCTACGCTCTTTGGTGTGCATACGGAACTCTTTGAAAAGACCACCGGCATCCCCAGCGTCAACATGGGGATGGATGCCGGCACCCGGTTCAAGATCTACATGGAAGCCATCAAACCTTACCTCAAACCGGGCGACTTCCTTTTCATCCTGCCGGAGTACCAGTACTTCTACACCGACTTCAAAGAGGTCAACCCAAACCTGTTCAACCTGCTGCTCTGCCGTCCCTCGCTGGTACGCTGTCTGGATACCTTGCAATATCCTCAGCTGCTGTCGGTTTCACTCATTTCCGGATGGCAGGCTTGGAACAATCTCACTATCGAGTTGATGCAGGAGCACCTGATGAAGGGCGGCTACGGTGTTTATTACCGCACCAATGCCAACGCCTGGGGGGACATGATCGGCCACAAAGATCTGCCGCAAAGGGATTACGGTCTGCTCTGCTTTCCCCGGATACCTATCCCTGACTCTTTTCTCAACGGCATGGAAGCCTATATCCGCGAATACACTGCCCGCGGCATCCATGTTTATCTGATCCCTCCGCCGATGGACAAGCGTTTCTATGAAGCGGAGCCGGAAGCCTTTCAGTCCATCGGTGAACAATTCTGCCAGCTGGGTCAGCTGTGCGTCCCTCTGGGCTCACTGGAAGAAAGCACCTATCCGCCCGAAGTCTTTTACGATACCGTTTACCACCTCAACTGGGAAACCGGCGAGGAATACACCCGCAAGATCATCCGCGCCTTTCAGTCCCAAACAGGAAACGAATCGGAATAGAAACTTTGCCCATCATAAAAAAGACGAGGCTTGCGGACCTCGCATTGCCTCAAAAAAAAGCGCACCGAAAGGAGAAATGGAAGAAGGAATGTATTGCACAGAGTGCATAAAACTTGTATAAGAGTCGCGTGTTGTTTTTCATGCGTTTACTTGTGAGTGCAAGACGCAGAAAACAATACATTTTCCCATTATGGGATGCTAATGAACCAATGATCAGATCATGAAGTACAATTTATCCATATTGTCGAACCAGTTCGTTCCTGTAGTCGTGGCCGCATTTTTCCTGGCCGTTTCCGGTCTTTCCGCCGAGGAATGGGTTCCCGGCGAACTGCTCATCAAAACAAAGCCGGGCGTTACCGCCGCCCAGCTGGACAGTCTGAACAAGACCATGGGAGTCACCTCTGTCCGTTTGCTGAAGGCCGCCAATAACGACTGGCAGCTGATCCAATTCAGCCCTTTGGATGATGTAAAAGACAAAGCCAAAGAGTATGTCAAAAGCGGCAAAGTGCTCCATGCTGAGCCGAATCTGATCCTCCATACCGAAACGGTCGAACCCCGTCTGCCCAATGATCCGTCTTTTGATGAGGCAGAGACGTGTTATCAATTCAATATCACGGAAGCGAATTACGCGTGGAAAACCATCAGCGAAGCTCCTTCGGTCATCGTGGCCGTCATAGATACCGGCATCAACTACAAACATGAAGACCTGAAAGATAATATGTGGGTAAATCCCTCTCCCACTATCGGTGATATCCATGGCATCAACATTTACAATGGAACCCTCTATCCTGATCCCATGGATGACAACCAGCACGGCACACTCGTTGCCGGTGTCATCGGAGCCCGCGGAAACAACGGTCTGGGCACCGCCGGTGTCGCCTGGAACATTCGGCTCATGGCATGTAAAGTAACGGATCACAGGGGACTCTCTAATACTGCCGACATCATCGAAGGGATCGCTTATGCGCGTGAACACGGAGCGAATATCATCAATATAAGCATGGGATCCGATTATGATGGTGACATATTGATCTATAAGGAAGAATTTGACCGCTGCAAAGAAAAAGGCATCCTCATTTTCTGCGCTGCCGGCAACAACTCCAGAGATACAGACATCGTGCCGCACTATCCCTCCGGCTTATGCGTTCAGTGCGATAATGTGATCTCGGTCGGAGGCAGCGACAGACATGACGGGGTCTATCGTCTGTCCAATTACGGCAAAAAATCTGTACAATTATTCGCGCCGTGTGAGGATATCTATTCCACCAGTCTGGGCTATATTTATGACCCGAATAGTGAATTGCCCCTGAATAATTCCTTCTATGAAAAGCTGGCGGGAACATCCATGTCTTCCCCGTTCGCGGCTGGTGCCGCGGCCTTGTGTATGGCGGCTCATCCGGGCGAAAACTATCTGAAGATCAAAGAGCGCATTCTGCGGAATGTAGATCCCGTCCCCGAATTAAGTGAAAAATGTTCCACCGGCGGACGCATCAATGTGAACAATCTGGTCAATGATCCGCTGCCCCTGCACATTGTCGAACAACCTTACCCGACCAAACATATCGAAGGCGACTCCGTGACCTTCAGTGTGACCGCGGAAGGAAACGATCTGGCCTATCAATGGTACAGGAACGGTACGGCGATCAGCGGAGCCACAAACAACACCTGTTTTATTGATCCCTCCATGATCAACGATGCCGATATCTACACCGTTTCCGTCAGCCAAAACGAAGAGACGGTTTTCTGCAATCCTGTACGAACTATTTTAACGAACCTCGATCCCGGCTATAGTTTCACCATAGATCATCTGAAATACACCGTGCTGACGGCAGACTCCATCAAAAAGACAGCGACCGTCTCAGTTGGCAATGATGGATGGACACAGAAAGATCTGACCATTGGCTCGTTCCAGAAAGGTGCTTATCAATTTACGGTGACAGAACTCAATGATTCCGCTTTTGAAAATAATGACCACCTGGTGAACGTGGACATCCGGGATGGGATGGACATCATCCGGGGACGTTCGTTTGCCAACTGTGTAAACCTGGAAACCATCACACTTCCAAACCATATCAGCATTCTGAGCTGGTACGCATTCAATAATTGTGCCCAGCTGAAAAGTATCACGATCCCGGAAGGTGTGACCGAAATTCCTGACTATACATTCGAGGGATGCGGACAACTGTCCCAAGTCAACCTTCCCGGCAGTCTGCAAGGTGTTTGGACCGGGGCATTTGCCTCTTGCACCAATCTGACCGGGATCGTGCTGCCTGACGGCATGA
>JAFZAR010000087.1 GCA_017557085.1 Verrucomicrobiota bacterium
CACGAAACGATTCTATAAGGTCGAGATCGAATAGATCAAAGATCAATAGTTGACGAACGAGCCGAGCGATCTGCACGGCTCTTTTGTTAAGAACCACCGATGGACACGGATTTCAGGATAAAAAACACCGGGCAAATCTGCATTCACCCGGTGTTTATGAAAACTACTTATCTAACTTGCTCGTGTTTAAGCAGAGGCAGTATCTTTTGCTTCTTTGCTCTTGGCAATGACCTTGGCTTCCATTTCCTTCGGCATTTCTTCGTAGTGACTGAATTCCTCAGTATGGATGCCGCGGCCGCCTGTTAAGGAGCGCAGCGCGGAAGCATAACGGTAAAGTTCCATCGCGGGCACCATGGCTTTGAGGACCTGGTTCGCGCCTTCGGATTCCATACCCTGGATCTTGCCGCGGCGGCTGGAGAGGTCACCCATGACCGCGCCCATGCAGGCTTCCGGTGTGGTGATCGTCACTAAGTAAATGGGTTCGAGCAGACAAGGCTTGGCCGCCAGGAAGGATTCCTTGAAGGCTTCTTTGCCGGCGATCTGGAAGGCGATATCCTTGGAGTCCACCGGGTGCATCTTGCCATCGTAGAAGTCCACCTTGACGTCTTCAATGCGGTAACCGGCCAGGATACCTTCACGGCAGGCTGTCTTGACACCTTTTTCCACAGAGGGCACGAAAGCGCGATCCACGTTCTGACCGACGAGGGATTGGATGAATTCGATGCCTTCACCACGCTGTTTGGGTTCGATGCGCATCCAGACTTCCGCGAACTGACCCGCGCCGCCGGATTGTTTCTTATGGCGGTATTTGGCTTCACCTTTGCCTTTAATAGTCTCACGGAAAGGAACTTTAGGCTCGATCAGGTTGAAGTCTACATGATAGCGTTGGCGGATCTTCTCGGAAACGACTTCCATGTGCAGATCACCCTGACAGGAGATCACAGTCTGATGGAGTTCCGCGTCCACAGTGTAGTGGAAGGAAGGATCTTCGGAGTGGATCTGAGCCAGACCGACGGCCATCTTTTCTTCCTCACCTTTGACCTTGAGGGAGAGAGCCGCGTGGATGTTCGGACGAGGGAACTCGATCGGCGGCAGGATGATGGCTTTCTTAGCCAGAGAGAGTGTGTCGCCGGTGTGAGTGGATTTCAGCTTCACGACCGCGCCCACATCACCGCAGACCAGCTTGTTGACCGCGGTGCGGTTCTTGCCGTTGAGCGAGAATATCTGTGTGACACGTTCCGCGACATTGGATTGCGTATTGAGTAAATCGGAACCGGAGACAAGGTCGCCGGAGAAAATGCGAACCAGAAGCATATCACCCACATGGGATTCGCTTAAGGTCTTGAACACGAAGACGACCGGATCGCCGGACTTGGGATCAACAACGACATCTTCACCATTGGGAGTCTTGCCATGGATGGGAGCGCAATCCAGCGGACTGCATCCGTACTTGGCGATGAAATCCAGCATCGGCTGGATGCCGATATTGCGTTCCGCGGAAACCGCGAAGAGAGGAACGATAGAGCGTTTGCACAGAGCCTTTTGGATATTGGCTTCCACTTCTTCGGGAGAGAGAGTTCCGTTTTCCAGGAATTTTTCGGTCAGTTCATCACTGACTTCCGCGACGTGTTCCAGCAGGGCTTCATAATAACCCTGGGCACGGTCTTTCAATTCACCTTCGACCGGAGCTTTGGTGAACTTGCCGGAGCCGTCTTTTTGATAGGTCAGCACCTGCATGGAGAGAACGTCCACGATCTGGTTGAAATCGAGACCCGGGTTGACCGGGAAGGTCAGGGGAACGGGAGTGATGGAGAAGTTTGTGTTGACTTCTTCCAAACGTGTTTCAAAATCAGCATGTTCTCTGTCTAACGCGTTGACCGCGAGCATGACCGGCTTGTTGGAGTTGACAGAGTGATTCCAGACGGTATCCGTTCCGATCTGCACACCTGTTTCGGCATGGATGACGATCAGAGAAGAATCGCTTGCGCGGATGGCACCCAATGACTCACTGATGAAATCCAGATAACCCGGAGTGTCAATGAAGTTGAGTTTTTTCTCATTCCAGTCGCAGCATAACAGGGATGTTTGAATAGATATCTTCCGTTTCTTTTCTTCATCTGTGAAGTCAGAGTAAGTGGTTCCATTTTCAATAGAACCGAGACGGTTGACGATCCCGCCGTTCATCAGAATTGCTTCACTTAACATTGTTTTTCCGGAAGACGCATGGCCCAAGATGGCAAAATTGCGAATCTCACCTGTTTGATATTCTTTCATAAACTGTTCTTATTCACACTCAAAAGTGTCGTTTTAATTATCTTTTGTTACGTTAACACGTGCAATAACGATGCAGGCTCTCTGCAGCGTTAAATAACTCTCTGTTTCACCTTTACAAAACAGAAAGGACTTAGCTTGAACCGAGCCGCGTTTAGTATTCCTATAAAATTCAAGGTTATAACAGCCGGAGACCGACTCAAGATTCCTGGTGTTATCGTGCCTGTTTGGAGGCTCCAGGTCAAGGATATTCGCAGAATATTTCTTGGGCAGTGAAAGAAGCAAAACATGCTTTGTGATTTAAATATAATCCTTAGATATTCAATGTATTATATTGAATATGACAGGTTGTTTTTGAAGAAGAAATGAAAAAGAAAAGGATTTATTTTTATTTTATAACCTGTTGATAGGCTAAGGAATAAAATCAAACCTTTCAAAAAACAAAAATTTCTGCCGGTTGGTGTTTGTCAGCGGGGCCGTTGAAGTCCCATTTTTTTTATTCGGGAAAGCAATGTGGTCGGTTTGATCCCCAGCAGAGCCGCGGCACCATCAGCCCCTTTGATTTTCCAATTCGTTTTTTGGAGGACTTTGAAGGTGTTTTCTTTTTGCCGTTGGTTCATTTCTTCTTCTGTCAGGTAGTCCGGTTCCAGGGTATCCGTGGAAGTATTAGTCGAAGGGAAA
>JAFZAR010000088.1 GCA_017557085.1 Verrucomicrobiota bacterium
AAAGAACTAACAGCAAAAAAGAAAGAAAAACTGAGTAAAGAAGAAAAGGAGTACAAATCCAAACGCAAAGAGATTCAGGAGAAGTTGATCCAACTGGCTACGAGAATTCCAATCTTCATGTATTTGACCGATTGTCGTGAAGAATGCCTGAGAGATGTGATCGTAGCGGTAGAACCTGGACTGTTCAAAAAAGTGACCGGACTGACGATAGCTGATTTTGAATTACTTCGGGAATTGAATGTTTTTAATTCCTCATTAATGGATGACGCGGTTTATAAATTCAGACGGTATGAGGATGCCAGTTTGGAATACACCGGGATCAACAAGCACAAAGGAGAAAGAATAGGACTTTTTGATACTGCTCTTACCCAAGAAGATTATGCAAAGCTTGGGGCACCTTATGTGCAGTATTACAACGAACAACAAAAATCAATGGTTCCGTAGAGTACACCGAAGCTAAGGATGAGGTCGTCATCCTGATGGCGTGCAGAAAATAAAAAAGCCCCGACGTGTGCCGGGGCCTTTTTGTTAAGGGAATTATTTATTTCACTAATTCCAGTGTCTGGAAGCCGACATCAATGTACTGGCCTCCGGTGGTCTGGTGGCAATGGACCGCGATGACGTTCTTGCCTTTCTTGAAAGCGCTGAGTTTGTCTTTCTTGATGTAGCGGTCAATGTAGGTGGCCGTGTAGCCTCTGAAGGCAGCGACCAGCGTTCCATTGATGTAGATATCGGCATTTTCGTCATGCGCCAGGCGCAGAGCCAGATTTTCGGGAATGTCCTGGAGATCGAAGTCACGGCGGATCCAGATATCGCTGGAGTTCCAAGTCGTTCCAATAATTGAGCCAGGAGTTCCCTGGGTACCGAAGCCGGCTTTGCCGGTCTTCCAGGAGCTGGCGTCAAAATCCGCCTGGAACCAGTTGTCCGCCGGTTTGTCGGTGGTGTATTTCCACTCCAGGGCTTCAGTCTCAGCCGTGGGAATGATGGTCGTGCGGATGTACTCCGGACGTGTGGGAATAGGAGCCCAGCCCGCGGGATTGAGTGTGTCGCGGCCTGCCCATTTCTTCCAGACATCCTTATTGTAAAGCATCTTGATAAAGACACCGCCCACCACGGGACGAGCCGTGAAGCTTTGATGTTTCGCGGTCGTGGTCCAGTACCAGTCGCTCATCGGAACGCGGTCAGGAGTTTCATTCAGGAAACGGAAGACGGGATCCAGCAGAGCTTTGAAGTCGGCATCGTTCTGAGTCAGACAGGCTGTCCAGAGGATCCAGTCCATCTTGGTGTAGTCGCTGCGGTTGTCCAGAGGCAGACCGTAGGGCTTTTGGGCTTTCTTGTAGAAGTCCATTTCCATTCTGGCGACTTTATCCGGGAAGAGTCCTAAACCGAGGATCTTGTCCCATACCAGATTGTACTTCATGCTCCAGGTGCCTTTCTTGTCGAAGGCCAGCTTGTAGTGGTCGCCGTCCAGACCTTCACGCACCCAGCGTTCGGCTAATTCCTGAGCTACCTTGCGGTAGAGCTCGGCGGCGTTCTTTTCACCTTTGGCATCGCTGATCTTGGCAAAAGCGCCCAGAGCGACGATCGCTTTGGCGGAAAGGTTGATGTTGTGAGCCAGGTGACCCGCGAAATCATCGGTGCAGAGCTGGTTTTCAGGATCGAAACCTTTTTCTCTGAGGTAGTCGGCCCAGCGAACGATCAGCGGCCAGTAGGGAGCCACAAAATCGGCGTTGCCGTCGGCTTCGGTGATAGCGGCCAGGATCAGCAGCATATTCGCTGTTTCCTCGACAGGCATCTGGTCTCTTTCGCTCTTTTCGCCCGCGCCGTAAACTTGTCCGTTGGCCTGGGGATAAGTGCCGATATCATGCGGAGCGAAGCGGAATCTCCAGCGGGGAGAGCTGGCGTATTCCAGCATAGGAACGACGGTGGCCTTGATCAGAGAAGGATTCAGGAAGATCAGGTGAGGGGACTGCGGATAGAAAACGTCCACAGTGCCGATACAGCCGTTGCTGTGGTTCTCTTTGCTGAACATGAGAGGCTGTCCGTTGTCATCGGCGACCACTTTGCTCGAGGCCAGAGACTGGCGATAGGCCAGAGCGCAGAGCTTGGCGTATTTCACGCCGCCGGCATCGGTCAGATCTTTCATCAGTTCTTCGTCGAACTTTTCGCAAGCCTTGACCAGATCGTTGTATTGATCTCTGGCCTGCATGAACATGTCTTTGGCAGTTTCGCCGTTCTTGCGCCAGTAGGCACGAAGATTTTTCTCCATGAACTGGATAGAGTATTCATCGTCATAAGCGACGGCCATGACGATCTCTTTTTCTTTCACCGTGCCGCAGTTGAACGCGAAAGCCAGGACGGGCTGTTTCTCTTTGGCCGCGCGCGGAGTCTGCTGATCCATCTCAGGCAGTTTGCCTTCCTTGACGAATTGAGCGCGGGCGGCTTTGCCTTCCGCCACAGTGCTGAGGGGAGCGAAGGAATTATCCGTTCCCGCGTAGAAATAACCCCAGTCGATGCGGATCTCGTCACCTTTCTTGGCAAGGATATCCTGATCGGTCGAGCCGACCTTGAGGATGGTCATGCCGTTGAAGTCCGCTCTTTCCCAGGCGACTTCCTGATCGGGAGTGTTCACCGCGATATCCGCGGCCGCGTCGAAATAGAGATCGATCTGGTGTTCTTTGCCGTCAGTGGACTTGATGTTCCAGGTCAGGTAGGTCACCGGACGGGACAGAATGTCCAGGTACTGAGGCAGAGCCGGAGTGGTGAAAGTCAGACTCAATTCGATGCCGGCACCTTCAAATTCATAGACGGTGCGTGTCGGATAGACATTGAGGGACTTCTGAGTCAGAGGCTGCACGGTGCGCGGCAGGGTGCCCATCAGACGGTAAGGTTTGCCGTCCACGCGGATCAGGCTGCTCATCGGCTGAGCCGTGCCGGTCCAGTGAGTTGTCGGAGCGTCTGTCAGCTTGTCTGCCGCTGACCAGATGCTGAAATAGGGATCATGAGCGACGAGCGGTGTCGCCGGCGGGATCAGATCATCACCGCTGGGCTGACGGCCCTGCGTCTTTTGATACATTCTCTTGTTGGCTGCGGCGATGGTGTCCACATCCATCTTGATGATCTCGCGGTCATAAGTCATAAGACCGTTGACTTCGATTTCCACGTCGGTGGTCTGAGTATAGACCGCGGCGCTGAGACCGTTGCGTCCGGCCAGAGGCTGCATCTTGTCGATCAGAGAGATATAGCTTTCAGCCAGTTCATCGGCGTTGGCATAGGAGACATAGCCCCAGTTGCCGTCTTTCTTCCAGAGATGGCCCTGGATGGGATAACCCAGTCCGCCGTATTCACCCAGAACACCCGCGCGGTTGGCTTCGAGAGCCGGTGCGCCGGGACCGGGATAAACGTGGATGTCCATGACATCACCGACTTTGCGGTCGGCCCAGCCGGAGGTGTTGTTCACCAGACGGGTCGGATCCCACTGTTTGACCAGCGAGACGATGCGCGGAGTGTCGAACTGTCCCCAGCCTTCATTGAAGGGGACCCACATGACGATACAGGGATGGTTGTAGAACTGTTCAACGACTTCTTTCAGTTCGTACTCATACTGATCGGCGGAGGCTTTGGTGCGGATGATGTCCGGATCCTTGGTGCCGATGTATTTATCGCCGGAGGGCATATCCTGCCACACCATGATGCCCATCTTGTCGCAATGATAGTACCAGCGGTCGGGTTCAACCTTCACGTGCTTGCGTGCCATGTTGAAGCCCAGCTTCTTGGTGATCTCCAGGTCGTATTTCAGAGCTTCATCAGTCGGAGCCGCGTAGAGACCATCGGGCCAGAAGCCTTGATCCAGCGGACCGAACTGGAAGAGCGGTTCATTGTTCAGCATCAAGCGGTTGATACCGTTCTGATCTTTGGCCACGCTGATCTTGCGCATACCAAAATAGGAACCGACTTCGTCCACCTTTTCGCCATTCTTCAGCAGGGTGACCTTCAGGTCGTACAGGAAAGGAGAATCCGGAGACCAGAGTTTGGGGTCTTTGATGTTTATGCTGATACGCGGTGTGGCAGCCGTTGATTCGCTGCTGATCAGACTCACACTGGATTCAGCAGCCACTTCCTTGCCGGAATCCAGCACAGTGACTTCCCATTTAAAAGAGGTATCCTTCTCAATGACAGTGGGTATCTGGACATAAACACACTTCTCGTCAATGTTGGGAGTGATCTTTAAGTTCTCGATATAAGTCTTGCTGACGGGTTCCAGCCACACGGTCTGCCAGATACCGGAAGTCGGTGTGTACCAGATGCCGTGAGGATTGCTGATCTGTTTGCCCCTGGGCTGAGTGCCGGAGCTGGTGGGATCCCACACGGAAACGGTGATCGTCTGTTTCTGATCTTTGACCAGAGCATCGGTGATATCCATGCTGAAGGCTGTGTAACCGCCTTTGTGTGAACCGACTTTCTTGCCATTGACATAAACGGTCGTGTCCCAGTCGCACGCGCCGAAGTGAAGGAGCATTTTCTTGCCGTCCCAGTCCTGCGGCACGCTGAAGTTGCGCTGATACCAAATCTGTTCGTCGTCTTTGACCATCCGCATCACACCGCTCAGAGCGGATTCCACCGGGAAGGGAACGAGGATTTTCTCGTTGAAGTTCTCCGGCTTGGACTGGTCTCTGCTGACGATGGCAAGATCCCACAATCCGTTAAGATTGATCCAATTATCGCGTGTTAATTGAGGACGCGGATACTCCTGATGAGCGTTGTTCTGGTTTACGTCTTTGGCCCAGCGCGTCATCAGAGGGGCTTCTTTCTTGCTCCACGAGGGGGAGTCAGCCCAGGCGGAGGTGTTGATCCCTCCCAGAGCCAATGCCCCAAGGATAGCTACTAATGATGTTAATTTCTTATGCATAAAAGCTGGGATGAGCATCGCATAAACGGTGTCTGGTGTCAATGCGAAATGACGTTTTGCGAATAGTTGATGATTTTTGTCTGAATTTGGAGTATAAAAAGCCCGTTAGTTTATGGAAACTAAGACAAAAACGGGAGTTTTCAGGGTGCGTCACCCGGATGTGGGAGCGAATGGCTTGCTTCGGCCGGACGTTCTTTTTGATTATATGCAGGAGCTGGCCGGGGATCACGCAGAGGAGCTTGGTTTTGGATATAACGCGTTGAAAGAAAAAAAATTGACGTGGATCTTGTCGCGTCTGTGCCTGAGCATGGAACGGTTTCCGGCTTACGGGGAAGAGATCCAGATCCAGACCTGGCCGTCGGGTGTGGATTCGCTGTTCGCTACTCGTGAATTTGTCTTTAAATCTTTAAAAGTCGCTCATTCCGAGCATGAAACAGTAGCCCATGCCAGCAGCTGCTGGCTGGTGTTCCATACCGAACGGATGCGCCCGGTCCGTGTTTCCTCTCTGGGAGTGGATCTTTCGGTTTATTCCGACATGCCGCGGTTCTTTCCGGGGCTGGGGAAGATGGTTCGTCAGGAGGTCTCGCATCCGCTTACGGTCAGAGTGATGGAAACGATGATAGACCTGAATGAACATGTCAATAATGCCCGTTACATCGGGCTGGTCTATGACTGGCTGGCGGACCGGCTGGGTAAGATCCCGCAGATAAAGAGCTTGCATGTCAATTATGTGGCCGCTACGCAGAGAGGCGCGCTTCTGACGACTGCCGGCAGGATCGATGGAGAGCGGTTTTATGTGGAATCTTCGCAGGAAAATTCACTCCATTTTCAGGCGGAAGGGGAGCTTATTTAATATAACTTATTTTAGTAAAATATCTTATATCAGGATTAGAAAAAGTACTGCACTGGTAAATGTTTGCTGGTATTTTGCTTGATTTCAGGTTAAGATGTGGCTGGACGAGTGTCTTTTGATACTGAGCTATGAGTCTGTTTTTTCGATTTTTGTTACGCTTTTTACTGCGGGTCCTCTATGGATATAAAGTGTTTGGCGGCGAGTGCCAAAAAACAGAAGGACCTGTGATCCTGACGGTAAACCATTCCTCCTGGCTGGACGGGATCTTCCTCTATGCCTCGCTGGGCACGGATTGGAAGTTCGTCACATCCAGTCCAACGGCCAAACTAAGCTGGCTGCACAAGAAGTTTGTCTATAACAAGTGGACCGTGCCGATCGAACCCGCTTCCGCGTTTGAATTGAAGCGCCTGGCGGAGATCCTGTCCAAAGGCGGCAAGCTGGTTATTTATGCCGAAAAGACGATCTCCACGAACGGCGAGCTGATGAAGACGCAGGCCGGGATCCATTTCCTGATCCAGAAGAC
>JAFZAR010000089.1 GCA_017557085.1 Verrucomicrobiota bacterium
GACATCCATTCCGTGACGCGCCGCGCGGATAGCCGCCGCATATCCGGCCGGGCCACCGCCCACAATAATCAATTCTTTTTGAATCACTTCCATATTGAAAAATCTGTTTTGGGAGCGGCATCCGTCCGACACCGCCGTTTCCTTCCCGATTCTAAACGGAAACCATTCCTTCTGACAGTCGGAATGTACTTTTAGAAGAAATTTTTAGTCGGACAATGTCACCAATTCATGTTCTCGGCTGCCCAGGCCGATTTTTTCCGCGTAGGTAATCTGGGCATGACCGCGGAATTTTTTCCCCAGACGTTTCACCGCTTCATAGCAGGCTTCGTCAATAGCCACCGGATCGGTCGAAGCGAACACACCGATATCCGGCAAAAATGCTTTCTGGGGTGTGGATTCGCAGTCGCAGTGTTTGGTAATGTTCAGGGCAAAATTCAGATAGATATTGCGCTTGCCCTTCTGAGCGGCCAGAGCATACTCCGCCAGACGTTCCGGGAATGCCCGCAAGGTGAGCAGTGCTTTCAGGATGCCTCGCACAGTCATGACTGACACTGCCTTATGCGGACAGACCGAATAACAGGCACCGCATCCTACGCACTTGCTGTCGTCTATAAAGGAGCGGCTGCCGATGGTGATGGCGTTGGAGTGGCAGCGTGTCTGGCACAGATGACACCGCTTGCATTTGCGGTCAATGATCTTGGGATTGATGCCGAAGTGCATATCCAGCTTGCCGCCTTTGGAGGCGCACCCCATGGAAAGCTGTTTGATCGCTCCGCCGAATCCGGCCAGACGATGCCCCTTGAAATGCGAAAGCACGATCATCTGGTCATACTCCGCGAACGCTTTGCCGATCCGGCATTTTTCAAAATGCTTGCCGTGGATGGGGATCTCGGTGAACTCTTCTCCTTCGGCTCCGTCCGCGATCACCACAGGCACCTGAGTAAACCCGTGTTCCAAAGCCAGCTGAGTATGACGCTCCCGGTTGAAGCGCATCCCGCCATAAAGCACGCTGGTCTCCATGAAACAGCATTCCACACCTTTCTCCTTCAGGTAGTGGATCATCCCGGTATAGCTCTCCGCCGGGATATAGGTCACATTCCCCTTTTCTCCAAAGTGGACCTTGAGCGCCGCCTTGGCGGAAAGCTTGACCGCCTCCCGCTCAACGACACAGGCTAAAAGCTCCCGTGCTGTCCGCTGAATGATCTCCACCGGAGCGTGAGGCGCCACGGGTTTGAAATAAACCTTCGATAACACGCCGTCAATTTACCGCGTTCCGTTCATTTTTAACAGCTTCTTTTTCTTTTTGGATGCGTGTTTATCTGAAAAAAGCGCGGTCTGTAACAAACCGCGCTTGTGTATCTTATCTTAATTTATCATTATTTGCCGGCGCAATAGAGTTTCATCTTACCCTGTTTGATGTCCACGGTGTAGGTTTCTTTGGCACCTTCCACCAGGGTCCAGGTCTTGCCGTCTTCACTTTCGTACAACTTGCCTGTGAATTTCAGAGTCAGTGTGCCTTCTTCGACATTCAGCTCATACGTGATTTCCGGTTCATCGCCTTTAACCACCAGTGTCTGCTCGGCGGAGACGGCCTCGTAATTCTCATTGCCGTCCTGGATGGCTGTGATCGTCACGGTACCCATGCCCACGGCTGTCGCGATATTGCCTTCGATCTTCACGATCGTCTCATCGCTGCTGACAAACCTCACCGGCAGTTCCTGATCGGTGCTCGCGCTCAGGGTGAACACATCACCCTCTCTCACACTGCCGATTGGCTCGAACTCGATCGTCTGTTCGGCTTTGTTCACTGTCAAAACAGCGGTCTCGCTCCGGACAACGGCAATGCCGCTAGTCAACTCGGCATAGTAATTACCTGTATTCGCCACCAGTGCTTTTTCGATCGTGTAAACCGGCTGGTTCGCGCCTTCGATCGCATTCCCGTTCCAGTACCATTGATACTGGATATCGTCCGCGCCTTCGGCCACAACTTCCATCACTGCGCTCTCTCCGTAGGTGATTTCCTGGGATTTCGGCGAAGAGATCAGGGTGATCCTCGGCACCACGGTCAGGGTCGCTTCATTGCTTTCGGCCTTGCCGATCTCATTGGTGACCGTCACAGTATAAGTTCCCATGTCCTCCGGCTCCACCGACTGGATCGCAAAGGTCTCGGCGTTCGCGCCCGCTATGGCAATGCCGTCCTGATACCACTGATAGCTCAGAGGTCCAAAGCCGGTCGCCTGCACACTGAACACGGCTGTATCTTCCTCGAAAGCTTTCACGGATACGGGCTGAGTGACGATCCGCGGTTTCTCATTCACGGTCAGCTGAGCCTCCGCGCTTTCCGCGCTACTGAAGCTGTTGCTGATCTTCACGGTATAAATACCCGCGTCTTCGGATTTCACCGCAGGGATCGTATATGCCGCGGCAGACGCTCCTTCAATGACCGTGCCGTCTTTATACCACTGATATTGAGGGTCGGCTCCCGTTACTTCCACGCTGAAGGTCACAGCGGCATCCTCGTTGATGGTCTGCGCCGCCGGCTGTGTCGTGATACGGATCTTTTCGTTCACCGTCAGGGCCGCTCCTTCACTGATCACCGTATTCACGGCGTTGCTGACAGTCACGCTGTAAGTTCCCTCGTCCTCCGTCTTCACCGCAGGGATCGTGTAAGCCGCAGCGGACGCGCCTTCAATGGCTGTACCGTCCTTGAACCACTGATACTGCGGATCGGTTCCCGTTACCGTCACGCTGAAGGTCACGTCGGCATCCTCATTGATGTTTTGCGATGCCGGCTGTTTGGTGATGCGGATCTTCTCGATCACCGTCAGGACCGCTCCTTCGCTGGTCACCGAGTTCGCGGCGTTGCTGATCTTCACAGTGTATGTGGCTGCGTCCGCGGGTTTCACCGCAGGGATCGTGTACTCCTCGGCATTCGCTCCTTCAATCGCTGTGCCGTTCTTGTACCATTGATACTGCGGATCGGTTCCGGTCACCGTCACGCTGAAAGCCACCGCTAAATCTTCATGGATGGTCTGAGACACCGGTTGTTCGGTGATGCGGATCTTCTCGATCACCGTCAGGATCGCTTCTTCGCTTTCCTTTTCGTCCAGGAAATTCCAAACCTTCACCATATATGCACCCGCATCTTCGGGTTTCACCGCCGGGATCGTATAGGTCTTGTCGTTCGCTCCTTCAATAGCCGTGCCGTTCTTATACCACTGATACTGCGAATCGATCCATGTTGTGCCTACTTTGAAAGTCACCGGATCATCTTCATTGATGGTCTGAGACTGCGGCTGTTCGATGATCTTGATGCTGGCGCACACCGCCGGACGACCCTGCCATTTGCCGTCAACGATCTGCGCATTCCAGCTTTCCCAGTAATCTTCCAGATAATAGCTGACCAGATCCTGCGAATTGTTGCCGCTATACAACGAATAAGGTATCCCATAATACTTCTCTATGTCTGGACAATCTCCCTGGAAATAAACGGCGATCAGATCAAAGTTCTTATTAAAAACAGAACCTCCCATCGTTTCCACACTGGCCGGGATCGTTATCTCGCTCATCCTGGTAGCACCAAATGCATTCCATCCAATATATTTCACCCCGTCGCCCAGCTGGACATCGGTCAAATTGTTACAGCTATCGAACGCACCTTCTCCTATAGTCTGGACATTATCGGGGATCGTGATCGCGGTCAAGCTGGTGCATCCTGAGAATGCGGCATATCCGATAGAGGTCAGACCTTTGCTCAACAGCACATCGGTCAAATTGTTACAGCTATTGAACGCACTCCTCTCAATAGTCAGCACGCTGTCGGGGATCACGATATTGGTCAAAGCACATCTATCGAACACGGAATCTTCAATAGAAGTCAAACCGCTGCCTAGTTGAGCATAAACCAGACTCTCACATCTGGAAAACGCTGATTGTTCTATTGTGGTCACACTGTCGGGGATCACGATGCCTTGCAGACTGCGGCATTGCTGGAACGCCGCATAGCCAATCGAGGTCACCCCTTTGCCCAGATCCACATGGGCCAGATCAATGGCATCAAAAAACGCTTGTTTTTCTATTGTCAGCACACTGTCGGGGATCACGACAAGCCTCAAGCCTTTTCGCATAAATGCACTCTCACCAATACTGGTAACAGTATAGACCACC
>JAFZAR010000090.1 GCA_017557085.1 Verrucomicrobiota bacterium
CGGTGAGGATGAAACGCCAGGGGAAATCGCGCGCTTCCTCGGCGTAGTCTATGTTGATGCGCTTGGTGGCACTGATCTCATTCGGTTCGACGAAAACGCTCCCCTCCTCCAGATATAGTTCATCGCCGCACAAGTCCAGACCATAGCATTCACGGGTGATCCCCATCGCCATGCAGAGCTTGCCGGGGCCGCTGCATAAGTTTTTCAGTGCCGTGGTACGGCGGCGTTTCCGCATCAGCTCAATCCCCTCCACCGGTTCCAGCGCACGGATCAGGATCGCTTCGGCCAGTCCCTCCTGCCCGGTCACGATGTTCATGCAGTCATACATCCCGTAGATCAGGTACACATAGGCAAAACCGCCCACGCTGTACTGGATGGCTGTGCGTCCGGTACGCTTGTTGCCGTAAGCGTGAGAGGCTTTGTCCACCGCACCGACATACGCTTCCACCTCCACGATGCGGCCTTTGGTGATCCCTTCCACAGTGTGGTGAACCAGATTCTTGCCGATCAGCTCGCGCGAGACGGTCAAAATTTCCCGTGTGTAAAAAGAGCGTTTCAGCTTCATACTTCAAACCCTTTCCCCATAAAAACAGAGCAGCGAGGGTGACTTCACCCTCGCTCGCAAAATAACTAAATCAAATAAATAACAGAGAAAAGAGGCTTATGCCTTTTTCTTCTTGGAAACGCGCACGTCCTTCTCCTTGACGGCCAGAGCGCTCTTACCAATACGACCACGCAGATAGGTCAGCTTGGCTCTACGGACAGAACCGTAACGTTCCACTACTACCTTCTCGATACGAGGAGAATGGATCGGAAAAACACGTTCCACACCCTCACCGTAGCTGATACGGCGAACTGTGAAGGATTCATTCAGACCATGACCGCGGCGGCCAATGACCACACCGGTGAAAACCTGGATACGTTCCTTGTCACCTTCTTTGACTTTGGTATGAACATTCACAGTATCACCCACAGAGAAGGAGATAGGATCTTTTCTCGTGTAGGCAGACTCGATTTTATCAATCAACGCTTGCTTCATAAACTTCTAATTCTTTCTGGATCCAGCCTTTTGGACCTCAGTTTCTAATAAATCCGGGCGCACGGCCGCTGTTTTCAGTTTGGATTGTTCCGCCCGCCATTGGGCGATATGGGCATGATGACCGGAAAGGAGTATCTCCGGCACTTCCATTCCCCGGAACGTAGCTGGGCGCGTGTACTGGGGATATTCCAGACGATTGGAGCTGAAGGATTCCTCCTCAGAACTCTCATCTTTTCCCAGCGCGCCTGGCAGCAGACGGGTCACTACATCTACGATCACCATCGCCGGCAAAGCGCCATTGGTCAGAACATAATCCCCAATGGACAGCTCGTCATCGGCCCAGACATCCAGCACTCGCTGGTCAAAGCCTTCATAGCTTCCACATACCAGGACCAAATGTTCCTGGGAGACCAATTCCCTGGCAATCGCCTGGGTGAATCGTCGTCCCGACGGTGTCATAAAAATGACATGACTGCTGACATCTGTCAGCGCTTCCAAAGCTTCAAAGAGCGGTTCGGGCTTTAACAGCATCCCCGGACCTCCGCCAAAAGGCCGGTCATCGACCGTCTGACGCTGGTCATGGGTGTACACCCGCAGATTATGGATCCCCAGTTGGAGGATTCCATTCTCTCTGGCACGCTGAACGATGCTTTCATCCAGCGGCCCGGCAAACATTCCGGGAAATAAAGTGAGCACATCAATCTTCATGCTCCGGTCTCTATCCGAAAAAGTTCACCTTTTGAGCGGTTTTAGACCTCGCTCCCGGTCGTATCATCATTTTTGTACTCAGAGCCATCCACTTCTTCGATCAGCTCCAGCACACTACGCTTGCCCTGCTTTGCGCTGCCAGCCACGAGCAATGCACGGATCGCATTGATAGTGCTACCCTTACGGCCAATCACCCTGGCGGCATCCGCCGGGTTGACCCGCAGCTCGTAAACCGTGATCCCGCCGCGTTCGACCGGAGTAATGACAACATCTTCCGGAACCGCTACGAGATTTTTGATTACGTATTCAAGAAACTCTTGCATACAAACCTGTTATTGCGCAGATTTCCTACGTTCTTTTGCAATCAAACTGGCAACTGTAAAAGAGGGTTTCGCACCACACTTAAGCCAATAGTCAGCGCGCTCCACGTTGATTTTGGCATTATTTCCCGCTTTCAGCGGCTCATAATATCCAAGCTCCTCGATAAACCGACCGTCACGAGGGCTGCGGCTGTCTGTCACCACAACACGATATGCCGGCTGGTTCTTGGCGCCTGCACGTTTTAAACGAATTCTAACCATATTTTATAATTCTCGTCCGAGCCTCTTCGTCCGCGAAGAGACTTCCCTACCCCAAAAGGGCCCATCAGGTTAGCTGTTCCGGCAAAATTTTGCAAGCACTGTTTAGCATTTTCAGAAAAAACTCGCGATTGTCATTTTTCCGCCGTTTTGCTAAAATGCCCGTGTCGTTCGCGATCATCGAGGATGATATATGAAAAAAAGAGTAAAAACTCGTAAAGTATCCGGTGTGGAAAGTGTGGAACCTGCCATCACTCCGCTGGCGAATGCACCTCTGATCCCGCGCGTATCCAAGCTCCCGCCTATCGGCGCGCCCCGTTTGGATATCCCGGAGGGTTTGTGGACCAAATGTCCCAAATGCAATGAGCTGCTTTACGATAAATACCTGGATGATAACCTGAAAGTGTGTATGCACTGCTCTTATCACTTCCCTTTCAGCGCGCGCGAACGAATCAATTCTCTGGTGGAGACCTGCTCTTTCGAGGAAACGAACGCCGACTTGCAAAGCATTGACATTCTTTCCTTTAAAGGTCCTTCCAATTACACTGAAAAAATCAAACAGAACCAGGAAAAAACCGGTCTGCGCGACGCGGTCGTGACCGGTGTGGGCGATATCGGTCCTCATCGTGTGGCTCTGGCCGTGATGGATTTCAAATTCCTGGGAGGCTCCATGGGAAGCGTTGTGGGCGAAAAGATCACCCGTCTGGTGGAAGAAGCCACCGACCGCAATCTGCCGGTCATCATCTTTGCCGCCAGCGGCGGAGCGCGTATGTATGAAGGTATGTTCAGCCTGATGCAGATGGCCAAAACCAGTGCCGCGCTCGCATTCCACGCCAAAGCCCAGCTGCCTTATATCAGTGTGCTGACGAACCCGACAACCGCAGGCGTGATGGCCAGTTTCGCTTCATTGGGTGATGTGATCATCGCAGAACCCCGTGCCATGATCGGTTTTGCCGGGCCGCGTGTCATCCAAAGCACGAATCACCAGGAACTTCCTTCCGATTTTCAAACATCTGAATTCCTTCTGGATCATGGTCTGATAGATCTTATTCTGGATCGCAATGAGATGAAGCGCACTCTGATTTCCCTGTTGGGGTATATGTCCCGCAAGCGCTAGGAACCGTTTCTCAAAACATTCAGTTTCTCGAAGAAAGTAGGAAAAGTTTTCGCTACACAAGCCGGATTTTTAATAACTATCCCCGGCAC
>JAFZAR010000091.1 GCA_017557085.1 Verrucomicrobiota bacterium
TCTGCGCCAGACACATTCCCAGATCCATGATCTTCACTTTGTCCCTGTTCGTGATATTGAATCGCAAACCATTGCAAGGTTCATCTTTGAACTGGCGCTCTGACGGAACAAATGTGAACGGTGTAAAGTCGATAGCTTCCAAGCCATACGCGTTCAGTCGTTCACAGAACTTTCTGCTGTCTATATAAGGAGCCCCAAACAATTCAAAAGGAATGGCCGTTCCTCTTCCGGTGGCAATGGGAGTAAACTCCAGCACACCGATCCCGGGATACAAAGTCGCTTCCCAGAGACTGCGCATATTAGGCGAGGTATTGACCCAGGGGATATCCGTTTCATCCTGCCACATTTTACGCTTCCAGCCTTTCAGCTGGATCACAGTGACCTCGGCGTGGTAATCACATTCCGCGTTCAGCATCAGAGCGATCTCGCCTATCGTCATTCCGTGACGAATAGCAATGGGATGGATCCCCACGAATGTGGATTTTTCGATCTGGACCGGACCTTCCACATCCCTGCCGTTGATGGGATTGATCCTGTCCAGAACAATAAATTCAACTCCTTCCTTGCCGGCAACTTCCAGACAGTTTGCCATGGTGGAGATATAGGTATAGAAACGGCATCCGATATCCTGGATATCAAAGACAAACGCGTCTAATCCCTTCATTTGTTCCGAGGAGGGTTTGCGTGTCTTTCCGTACAAACTATAAACCGGCAGTCCTGTTTTATTATCTTTGCCGTCTTCAATAACGGCCTGATCTTTGTCGCCGCGGATACCGTGTTCAGGCGCGAACAAAGCCACTAATTCCACACCCGGCGCCGAATAAAGCAAGTCAATGGTAGAGTTTCCTTCTTTATCCTGCCCGGTCTGATTGGTCAGCAGTGCCACCTTCTTTCCTCTCAGCGGCTCATAATTTTCTGTTTTGAGAACATCTATCCCGTTGAGAACGGTCGCTTTCTTTTTCACCGAGGCTTGGGAAGTCATCGTTCCGGCCATGATCAGCAAAAGCACAACACAAATACTATGGATCAACCAACTCGTTTTCATTATTTATTCCTTTTCAGGAGCTTCCTCCTGATTATCTTCAGTTTTCTCTTCATCCGCAGAATCTAACTGGTCTTCCAGTTTGGGAGGATCCGGCATTCTGCCATTTTCGATGATAAAGGTGACTTCCTCACCGGAAAGAGTCTCGTTTTCAAGCAGATTCTTGGCTATCAGCTCCACTTTATCTTTATTCTTCAAAATAATATCCTCTGCCAGATCATACCCTTCCTGGACATAGCGTTTGATTTCTTCGTCAATCATACGCGCGGTCTCATTGCTGTATTCCTTGGAACGGACCATATCACGCCCCAGCAGGACATATTCATTATCTTCACCATAAAGGACAGCGCCCAGACGTTCGCTCATTCCCCAGTGACAAACCATATTTCTGGCAAGCTGAGTAGCCATCTTGATATCGCCGGCGGCACCTGTTGAAATATCCCCGGTGATCAATTTTTCGGCGACACGACCGCCCATTGCCATCGCTATCATGGAAAGCATTTGATTGCGGGTGCGGTTACGCACATCTTCCTTGGGCAGGGACATCGTCGCGCCAAGCGCCTGACCTCTGGGAATGATCGTCACCTTATGCAGAGGATCCGTATGCGGCAGCAGCACAGTCAACAGCGCGTGACCGGCTTCATGCCAGGCAGTGATCTCCTTTTCCTCATCACTCAAAGCCATACTGCGGCGTTCTCCGCCCCAGCGGACTTTATCGCGAGCCTCTTCCAAATCGGCCATATCCACCAGTTCCTTGTTCGCTCTGGCGGCTAATAACGCGCCTTCATTCAAAAGATTGGCCAGTTCCGCGCCGGAAAATCCGGGGGTACCTCTGGCTATTGTGCGCAGATCCACATCTTTGGCCAGTTTCACTTTAGCGGAATGGACCTTCAGGATCGCTTCCCTGCCCTTGATATCCGGCAGATTCACCGTCACCTGACGATCGAAACGCCCCGGTCTCAACAAGGCCGGATCCAGCACGTCCGGACGATTTGTCGCGGCTATAATGATGACACCTTCCTGAGCCTCAAAGCCGTCCATTTCCACCAGTAAAGCGTTCAGAGTCTGCTCTCTCTCGTCATTGCCGCCGCCCAGACCAACACCACGGCTGCGGCCCACCGCGTCGATCTCGTCAATAAAAATCAGACAGGGAGCGCTTTTACGGGCCTGTTCAAACATATCCCGCACACGACTGGCTCCGACACCCACAAACATTTCCACAAAATCAGATCCGCTGATACTGAAGAAATCCGCGTCAGCCTCGCCTGCTATCGCTCTGGCCAGCAATGTCTTGCCTGTTCCGGGAGATCCTACCATCAAAACACCTCTGGGAATCCGTCCGCCCAGCCGCTGAAACTTCTTGGGATCTTTCAGGTATTCCACCAGCTCCCGCACTTCTTCTATTGCCTCATCCACACCGGCCACATCTTTGAATTTGGTCTTATTCTTTTCTTTGTCCAGCTTATGCGCACGGCTTTTGCCAAAAGTCATCGTTCCCCGGTTGGCTCCGCGGATCTGCCTCATCAACAGGAAATAAATGAAAAGAGCGATCAGCAGAAAAGGCAAGATCCCCCACAAAAGATTCTGAAGCGCAAGATTCGCTTCCTTCATCGTAAATCCGGCCAGGAGCAGTTTTTCCTGAAGTTCGTCCGACAAAGCGGTTTCGATGGTAAAACTTCTGGATAACTCCTTGTTCCTTACCTGCTCATTGGCTTCTGAAGCGGATGCGGGTTTGTCTCCCGTAAAATACGCGCCTGTTATTTTTTTCAGTTCAGGAGCCTGCGGATTATAAACGATCTCGCCTCCTTCTAATAACTTGTTCTGCTCAACAAGTTTGACTAATTGAGAATAACTGATGGCATCCTGCTTGGCTCCGGGGGCATCTCTGAAAAGGATCAGGATGCAGATGATCCCCAGGATAAAAAGCCATGCCACCATACCCCGGGAAGCAAGTTGAGGATTTTTCTTATCATTTCCGCCATGAGAACGATGCTCTGGCCCTTTGGTATTCTTCTGTTCAGACATGGATCTTTTGCGGCACAAAAAAGCCGTGCCGCACACCTTATCATTGTTCAGCTTGTGTGTAAAATTTATTCAAAATCAGCGGGTCAATTGACGTAATTGAGCAATGGCGTCCTCCAGTCGAAGGATCATATCCGTCTTATTCTGCTGTCTTGCCATGGCCAAAGCTCTTTCCGCTTCCATCAGGGATTGATTATAGTCTTGAAGTTCAGCAAAATAGATTCCGGCCTTCTCATGCAGATCCGGAAAACGATCCACCTTTGGATTGATGGAAATCGCTTTCCGCATCAAGGCGATCACCTGCGCCATGTCATCCCCTCTGGATGCCAGCAGAGATGCCAGAAAATAAAGGGATTCCGCGTGATTCGGACGAAATTCGATCGTTTTCTCCAAAATCCCGATAGCTTCATCAATATCTCCGCCGAAGAATGTCGCGCGAGCCAGCTGATACCGCATATCACCGGCATCGTACTGTTTGTCGATTCCTCTGGGAACCAACTGGATAGCTCTGAGGATATGCTTCTTGGCAAGATCGAAATTCTTCAAGCTCAAGTTTGCCATCCCATAGTCATACTGGCTCATGGCGTAAAGCGGTTCCAATTCAATCGCTTTCTTCATGTGTTCAACACCTTCCTCCGGCCGGTTCATGACATTGAAATAAAGGAAACCGATCTTCTGATGCGCCTGATAGCAATTAGGATTCAAGGCCAAAGCACCCAGGTAATTCGTAAGCGCTTCCTGCGGTTTGTTATTGCGGAAGAATTCATCACCGGCGCGGCACCAGGAAATATCATTCAGGAAATGCGGTTCGATCTTCTTGATGGCACCCGGCTTGTTATTCACAAATTCCGGGATATTCGCGGCACGATCCGGAGCGGTAAACTGCTGTAAGACCACCGGCGGAGTGCTTTCTCCATTCACATCTATGTGCGTCAGCCAGAGCTGGGTATAGGGACCATTGATCTTGGAGCTGAACACCAGCCATTTGCCGTTAGGCGACCAGCTGTGCCAGGAGTTCATATTCGCCGTATTGCAGCGCATCAAACGGGGTTCTCCGCCGGAAGCCGGCATGATGTACAGACGGCTGTCTCCGCGTAAAAGCATATAACTGGACGACTTACAGAAAACGATCCAGCGTCCGTCCGGTGAATATTTCGGGAAATAGCTGCTGACACCATCTTCGCTGGCACCTTCCAAAGGAACGGGAGTTCCGCCTTTTCCCTCATTGAAAGGCACCTGATACAGTTTGAACTGGAAAGGTTTGCCGTCTTCCACAAATTCTTTGCATTCTTCACGTGTCAAAAGGGTTTTCCCCGCTCCCTGAGTGTTTTTCAGGTCATACGTTTCAGTCCTTGCGAAAAGAACTGTTTTCCCATCCGGGCTCCATGTCGGGTTGCTTTGCACATATTTAGGATCATCGGCACCACCCAGCGCGCCAAACTTTTCCTCTACCCGGTCATACCAGGCAACGATACCTTTCAGAGGGAAGAACAGCTGTGAGTAATAGAGATCTTCCATGGGGACAAAGACGGATTTATCTTTGACCGTACTCAAAACATATCGGCCGTCAGGAGAGATTTGCGAAAGAAGCCCGAAGGTCTGCTCTCTGTCTTCCTTGCGGAAATCATTCCAGGTGATCACATCACTGGTATTGAGATTCATTTCCTCCTGGATACGTGTGATCACATAAGACCCCTTGCTGTTGGCATATTCCACATCCATAGCCAGAATGGAACCATCCGCGGAAAATGAATGGCAATTTCCGCAAACCGGCAAGCCTTCCAATACAATAGGCGGCTGTTCTTCCATATCCACAGAACCATAACGCCAACGCAGTTTGGAAGGATCTATCACCGCGTCAATGAACGGCAGGATCACTTCACGGTAGAAAATAGGCGCTCCTACCTCATCTTGCGAGGTACATATACGAACACTCCCCTTGGAGACCGGTGTGCCCGCGCTTTGTGAATTATACCCTATAACACTGACGGACAGAGGTGTATCCACCGATATGGCCTTCATCTGTTTCCAGACTTCCGTGTCCGGACGCCATGTCGGCTGAGGACAGAGGAAACGATGCGCGTTTGTACCGATATCAAACCCAACGACCCAGCGATCTACCAGTTTGCTCTCATCACTCCATGCAAAAGTCGGAGCGATGATTTCCGGTGGAAACATGGCCTCATCCAAAGGATAAGTGATGTTGAGTTTTTGCTGTGTTGAAAGTCCATCTATAGGATCGGAAGACCAATCCGGAAGGGTTTCCACCTTTGGCGAACAACCACAAAAAACTATTGTTGACGCGAGCAAAGCAGATCCGCACACCAATAATGATCCCTTCCAACCACTCAAAACTTTATTAAAAAACATCTTCATCTTTCCACGACAGAGTGCCCTTCAGTCTAAAAACAGAAGGACATGAGATGCAAGTTTTTTTTCACATTTATAATCAAACCGTACCGGGTAAAATGGCACTTGATTAAAAAAGATTATTGCCTCTTATGAGCATTAGGGATAGACTGTTCTCCAGCAAGGCTTAGAAATTAGGAAAGCTGTTCATGAAGGTTTATGAGATATTATTGGAAATAGCATTTTGGATACAGGTTCCAGATTTCTCGCTAATTTAAATGTTAAAAGAAACTAATTAAAAGAAAATGAATATAGATCAATTCTATTACATGAAAGCTCGCTCATCGTTTACGGCTGGTCTTATGGATAAAGAAAAATCTGTTAGATCGCATTTATGATTTGCAACAAGGAAATTATGAAGGAATCAAATTTCCAGTTTACTTAAAACATTATTATGGGACAAAAAAATTAAGAGAGATTTTAGAAACGGGTTTTAGTTCTTATCTCATTTCGGAGAAGGTGAAAAATGTTTTGGAGGAAAACCATCTCACAGGATGGAAAACATATCCCATTAAATTATTTTACGGGAGGATGGTGCCCGTTGAAGGTTATTATGGTTTTTCTGTGACAGGAAAATGTGGAGCGGCAGATTACAGTAAATCTGAGCTTCTTTGTACATCACTATATCCAAGTGGGACTGTTGTGAAAAAATACGAAGGCCTGTACATCAATTTAAACAAGTGGGATAAAACTGATTTTTTTTATCCAGAAGGTTCCCCCTTGCTAATAGTAACAGAGAAAGTGAAAGATGTATTGAAAGAATTTAATGGACAAATTGAATATACTAATTTGAAAAAAATGATAACAGAATGCTTTGAATTTAAAAAGGATAAGAAAAATAAGAGTAATGATAGAGTTAAAAGTAGTATTTAAATTTTTATTTAAAACTGTTTGCATTCTATTAGTGATAGTAGTGTTTGGTTTTATAGGGCTTTGTTGTTTTTTCTATACACCATGGGCGCATTCTTTGAGATGGAAGTATGCAGAACCTAAGATTCAAAAACTTAGAGAGTATCATTCTCCGAAGATTCAACTTTATTGTGCGCTTGTGGAGTTTCCCTGGACGGCTTTGAATATAAGTAGGGATACTGAGTTTGATCCAAATGAAATGAAGAACCTTGAAATGAAGGATCTTGAGATCAAGAATCTTTTTGAAGTAAAAAAGTTATTGCTGGAACCTAAACACACTACTAACTGGTACAGGTTATTCAAAGATCATTATGAAAAATTAAGAGAAGAATCTAAAAATCTTTATCTGAATCCGGATATTGATTTATGGAGACAATATATAGCGGAGTTTGGGGGAGAAAAATTTGAAGATAGAAATGAATTTGCATTGATTCTCTGTATTCCAGAAGGAATTTTTGAAGGGCAATTTGCGAAAATTACATTTTCAGAGGATTTTGACATATTTGATTCTCTTCCAGCATATTCTATTCCTGAAGAATGGCTGGAGCCTAATGCGTGGGCGCAAAAAGAATGGGAATTATACGAACAAAATTTACTTAGTTCTGCTTCTACTGCGAAAGAATTAGAAAACTAATAGTATTTTACTGAGTTTATGCAAAAAACAAACACAACGACACGCAATTATAACTCAGCTGGTCAGCTTCTCCGTGTGATCCCGCCAGCGCGTTGAATGTTTTCCCCTTGGATCCATTGAAAAGCTAAGCCGCCCCGCCAAAGAGACGAGGTTTGAATGCCTCGTCTTTTTGGCATTTATGCACAATCGTTATTAGAAATACCCTAATGGCAATTTTAGGCTTATGAGTAAACAGCATTGCCGCAAAAATGGCACTTGATCAAAAAAGATTATTGCCTCTTATGAGCGTTAGGGATAGACTGTTCTCTTGCAAGGCTTAGAA
>JAFZAR010000092.1 GCA_017557085.1 Verrucomicrobiota bacterium
AGCTGGGCGATTTCTATGTGAATACCGTCTATCCGCGCTTCTGCGATCCGAACAAGATGGACGAGTACAAGACCGAGGGCCAGTATGCCTCCGCCTACGTCACCTGTGTGTTTGAGGGTATGGAAGGTCTGTTGAATCTGTATTATCTGACAAATGACAAGCGCTATCTGGAAACCGCCTGCAAGATGGCCGATTTCCATGAACCGTTCGATACCCTGCCGGTGGGACATTCTCACGGCAGTCTGAGCCAGACCAGTATGCTGGTGCGTCTGTACGATGCCACCGGCAAGACCGAATATCTGGACCGTGCCGTCAAGCGCTGGGATGCCGCCGTCAGCGGTGGTTATGTGAACCCGGCCGGCAGTGTGTTGGAGAAATTCTATGTGACCGGATTCAACCGGGATGAAGGCTGCTCCGAAGGCGACTGGCTGAGGCTGAACCTGCTGCTGTGGGCCGATACCGGTGAGAACAAATATCTGGACATGGCCGAACGACTGCTCTGGAACGGCATCATGGCCAATCAATGGGACACCGGCGGTTTTGGTCACCGCTTTATGGGCGTGGATGACCAGGGCGCATTCGCCTATCTGAAGTACTCACAGGAATCCCTCTGGTGCTGCTCCTTCCATCTGGCATGGGCGGAATATAAGTTGCTTTCCTATCTCGCTCCGGCCTCTGACCAGGGCATCTGCTACAACTTCCCGCTGAGCTTTGAGACCACTGCCGAATTCAAAGGCAGCAGCTGGAATATCCAGTCCAAAGCCGTTGCCGACAAACAGGGTAACAAAGACTATATCACAGCGACCGTGACCCTGACCGGCACACCCTGGAGATCCATCCCGACTCTGAACGTCCGCGTTCCCGAATGGGCTGACTCCCTGGAAGTGACTGCCCTGCGTGGAGATAAACCCGTGGAATTCCAAAAAGTGGTGACCAACAACAACGGCCGCCATACCGAAAGCCTCTCCACAAAGGGACTGGCCGGCAAAAGCGGTGTGACCTACGTCCTGAAATTCGGCGCGGCACCCTATCTGGAAGACCGCCGTTTCCATCGTGTTGACATCGAACAGGCTCTGGCCAAAGGCGAAAACAAGATCAACGGTATCGTCATCCACCAGGGACCTTTCGTCTATATGAACCGGAATTCCGGTGAGATCCAGGACATCGCCCTGGACGAGATACAGCTCAAACAGAAAGCGGCTCCCTACTACACCTTTACCAACAAGGACGAACCGCACGCCTTTGTGTTCAACCTCGTCCTGCCCGAAGCGAAGAAGTAAGCTCTGACCGCTTCAATAACACAGGGAATGGCCCAACACCATTCCCTGTTTTTTTTACCCCAGAAAACACCCTGGAAGATATTTTTGCTGCATGTAGCAAAAATATCTTCTAAAAGTGTTGATTTCCTCATTTTTTCGGCTAGACTGGAAGAAGAAATTGCTGCTTGCAGCAAAAATTTCTTCCAGAGGCAAAGACTATGGAAATCAAACGCGATTTATATCTGGACAGGCTGATCCAGAGAAAACATAACGGACTGGTCAAGATCATCACCGGCATCCGGCGATGCGGAAAATCATACCTGCTCAGGAAGTTATTCAAAGACCACCTGCTTACTCAAGGTGTGCCCTCCGATCATATCATCGAGATGGCATTTGATATCTTTGAAAATGAAAAATATCAGGATCCCAACGTCTTTAATCCGTGGGCCAACAGCCGGATCGTGGATGACAAGATGCACTACTTTCTGCTGGATGAAGTCCAGCTGCTGAAAAAATTTGAATTCGTGCTCAACGGCCTGGCCTACAAACCCAACACCGATGTTTATGTAACCGGCAGCAATGCCAAATTCCTTTCCAAAGATATCATCACGGAATTCGGTGGACGCGGTGATGAGATCCATATTTACCCGCTCAGTTTCAGGGAATTCATGTCTGCTTATGACGGCAGTCCTTATGATGGCTGGAAAGAATATATACTTTACGGCGGACTGCCTACCGTGGTCCTGGAAAAAAACTCTGAGCAAAAAGTAAACATTTTGAATCATCTGCTCAAAGAAACCTATCTGAGTGATATCCTCAAACGAAACAAATTGAAGAACATCGGAGAAATGGAAGAACTGATGAGCATCCTCGCCTCCTCCATTGGTTCGCTCACGAATCCTAACAAACTCCAGAAAACTTTCAAGAGCGTCAAGCACTCCAGGATCACCAGCTCTACCATCACCAAATATCTGAACTGTCTGGAAGATTCCTTCCTTATCGAGTCTGCAAAACGTTATGATATCAAAGGCAAAAACTACATCGAAACGCCACTGAAATACTACTACACCGACCTGGGGTTGCGGAATGCCCAGATCAATTTCAGACAACTGGAAGTGCCGCACAGCATGGAGAATATTATCTACAATACATTGAAAATCAGACAATTCAATGTAGATGTCGGCATCGTTCCCGTGAACCAGAGAAATGAGAAAAATATCCCGATCCGCAAACAGCTGGAGGTGGATTTCGTCTGCAACAAGGCTTCTAAACGTTACTATATCCAATCAGCCTATCTGCTTCCCGATGAGGAAAAAACAGAAAAGGAAGCCCGATCTTTGCGTCAAATCAGTGATTTCTTCAAGAAATTTATCATTACAACCGACTCTCCGGCACCTCATTATAACGAAGAAGGAATACTGATCCTGAATATCTACGATTTTCTGCTGAAGCCGGAAATCATCGACTTTTAAAATCTTGGAAGATATTTTTGCTGCATGCAGCAAAAATATCTTCTACTTTCGGGATAAGACCTCGTTATAGACCTCCAAATGCTGCGAGGCAACCTGTTTCGGCATAAAAGTCTGCTGCGCGAACTCTCTGGCCTGCTCACCTAAGATCCTCAGCAGTTCACTGGAAGAAAGCGCTTTGCGGAGCATCGCGCGGAATTCCTCTACATTGCCGCTTTCATAGAGCCAGCCGTTCTTCTCCGGATGGATCAAGTCGGGGATGCCTCCGACCCGCGAGCCCAGCACCGGGATGCCGGATGCCATCGCCTCCAGCACGACCATCGGACAGTTATCCTCCAGCGACGGGATCACCAGCAGGGAGCTGTTGGCATAGACTTCCGGGAGTTTTTCGCGGGAAACATGGCCGTGTGCCTTCACCCAGGGATATTGAACCAGAAGCGACTCAAATTCTTCTGTGTAGTCGGTCCCCGGCACCGTGGCGCCATAGAGGTTCAGGGTAAATTCAAACTCTTCCCGCAGAGGAGCCAGCGCCCGGATCAGCGCGTTCTGGTTCTTGTGATGGCAGATCGTTCCCACGCAGGTCAGCTGTAAATTTTCCGGTCTCCGGGGCTGAACATCAAAAAAACGCTCTTCGACCGCGTTCGGGATGACCCAGGTCCTGCGCGCCAGATCCTCCACGTTCCAGCGGGTGTAATTGCTCAGGCAGACTACTCCCGCGACTCTAGGCAGTGTCCAGGCTTCCAGTTTGGCCGTTAATCCATAGAAAGATAAGGGTTTTGCCTGATTTAACCTGGCAATCGAACGCATATTTCCATGAACAGTCACCACACAAGGAAAACCGGAACGAGCCCCGGAATAGGCACAGTAACGCTCTGTACCCTGCGCATGAACAATATCCGGTTGAATACTCCGCAGAGTGGAACGGACCGCACGGCGGCAGCCAAAGTAAAGTGTTTTTAAATACCCCAGCGGAGAAACTAGCGGCTGATGATAAAAGATCTTGCCGCCGTAAATCTTCTGCGGAGCTTTGGAAGGTTTTCGGGAACAGCTGACGACATGGATCTCGCATCCTGTCTCCTGAACCAGCTCAGAAAAGCCCCGCAGCAATACATCCGGCGCGGGACCAAATACCGGTTCCGGCCGGTCATACCAGCCGAACTCGTCACGATTATCCGGGATCAAAAACGCGATCTTCATATATTCATCTGTTGTACGCCGCAAAAAAGCGATTCTCCGTCAAAGAGAACCGCTTTCGCGCAAAATCCATTATTTTTCAGAATCCGATTTTCGGTTCGTTTTTAAAGATTGTTCAGGGTGAGGATCTTTTGATTCCTTATCCTTGATCGGCGTGGTTTCGATATTAGGCTTCTGCTGGTTTTCCAGAAGTTTTTCAGCCTCGTCCTGATAAAAGACCAGACGCTCTTTATCCACACCGACTTTGACCAGCTCGCCGGGACGAATGTGTCCGCGGAGAATCTCTTCGGCCAATGGATCCTGCACCATTTGTTCCACCGTGCGGCGCATCGGACGTGCGCCATAAACCGGATTGTAGCCTTTCTGGATAAGCAGATCGCGGGCCTCGTCCTCCAGCTTCAGAGTGATATCCTTCAGCTCCAGACGGGAAGCCAGCTTGCTCATTTCCAGATCCAGCACCTGGATCAGATCTTCCTTGTTCAGCGGGCGGAAGACCAGTATCTCGTCCAAGCGGTTGAGGAACTCCGGTTTGAACACCTTCTTGGCCTCTTCCATCAGGCTCACGCGAAGCTGTTCCGTGGTGGCTTCCTCGCTGGAACTGCCAAAACCGATCGCGCTCTTGCGAGAGGCTTCGGCACCCACGTTGGAGGTCAGCAGGATGATCGTATTGCGGAAATCAACCGTGTGTCCCATCGAATCGGTCAGCTTGCCTTCTTCCAGTATTTGCAGGAGGATATTCCACACATCCGGGTGAGCCTTTTCGATCTCGTCGAAAAGCACCACACTGTACGGACGGCGGCGCACCTTTTCGGTCAGCTGTCCGCCTTCATCATATCCCACATAGCCCGGAGGCGATCCCACCAGACGGGAGACGGTGAACTTCTCCATGTACTCGCTCATATCCAGTTGGATCAGCGACTTGGCATCACCAAACATGGATTCCGCCAGCACATGGCTCAGCAAGGTCTTGCCCACACCGGTCGGTCCCAGGAGCATGAATACTCCGATCGGACGGTTGGGATCTTTCAGATCCGCGCGGGAACGGCGTAAAGCTTTGCTGATGGAACTGACTGCCGCGGACTGGCCGATGACACGGGCCGAAAGCTCTTTCTCCATCGAGAGCAGGCGTTTCAGCTCGTCCTTCTCCATACCGCGCAGAGGCACTCCTGTCCATCTGGAAACGACCTGCGTCACATCCGCTTCGTCCACGACCACCTTTTTATTGTCTATCTCGGTGCGCCATTTTTTGCGGGAAGTGTCCAGGTCTTCCTTCTTCTGGCGTTCCGTGTCACGGAAGACGGCAGCATCCTCAAAACGCTGTTCCGCAATGGCTTTTTCCTTGTCCTGACGGGCTTTTTCAATCTCTTTTTCCAGATGTTTGAACTCCGGAGGACAGATCTCCGCCGCCATACGGCAGTAGGAACCCGCCTCGTCTATCACGTCAATAGCCTTGTCCGGCAGGAACCTGGAAGTGATATAGCGGTCGGACAGACGCACGGCCGCGTCAATGGCCGCGTCTGTGATCGTTGCACGGTGATGCTCTTCATATTTGAAGCGGATGCCGCGCAGGATCTGGATCGTCTCCAAGGTGCTGGGCGGTTCCACCTTCACGCTTTGGAAACGGCGTTCCAGCGCCGCGTCCTTTTCAATGAACTTGCGGTATTCTTCCAGTGTCGTGGCTCCCACGCATTGGAACTCGCCGCGGCTCAGAGCCGGTTTGATGATATTGGCCACATCCATCGTACCTTCCGCGGAACCCGCGCCCACGATGGTATGCAGCTCGTCAATGAAAATGATGATATTGCCCGATTCGCGTATCTCGTCCATCAGGGCTTTGATGCGTTCCTCGAACTGACCGCGGTACTTGGTGCCAGCCAGCATACGCGCCAGATCCAGTCCCACGATCTTCTTCTGACGAAGGATCTCCGGGACTTCCTCATCGGCGATCTTCTGGGCCAGACCTTCCACGATAGCTGTCTTGCCCACACCGGCTTCACCCAGCAGGACCGGGTTATTCTTGGTGCGGCGGCAGAGGATCTGCATCACACGCTGGATCTCATTCTGGCGGCCGATGACCGGATCCAGTTGTTTGGCTCTGGCCATTTCCGTCAGATCGCGTCCGAAAGCCTTCAGCGCGGAAGCTTTTTTGCCGCCTTTTCTCTGACCGTTTTCAGGGTCTTCCCCGCTGGTGTCGAACATGGATCCCTCTTCCTCTTCCACCTGAACACCTAAGCACTGCAAAACCCCTTCCAGGGTGATGTTCAGTTTCTTGAGGACGGCAGCGCCTTCGCCCTGGTCTTCTCTCAGAAGTCCCAGCAGCAGATGCTCCGTAGCGATCCCATTGAATCCTAAACGCTTGGCCTCATTCGCGGCAAGCCCCAGCACTTTTTTGGCACGGGGCGAGAACGGGAAATTGGCGGGCTTGAGAGGAACCCCCTTGATCACCGAGTTTTCCACTTCCCGGCGGATCGTTTCCAGACTCACTCCCAATTTCTCAAAAATCTCTACGGCCACTCCCTCGCCCAGAGCGACGATACCTAAAAGGATATGCTCCGTTTCAACAGTCTTGTGACCTAAACGGGCGGCTTCAATATATGCGAGCTGCAGAGCTTTCTGCGCCCGCGGAGTAAAATTTATATTGTTATTATTTGATGCCATTTTTTATATTCTGTTCGCGTCCTGTCTATTTGCCTTTGTCAGCGCAGAGGACCGAACGAATTATTTTTTTCCACCTTTGGAAACAACTTTGACCTTGCGCGGGGCGCCCAGCAGAGCTGTTTTCTCGCGAAGTATCTCCGCGCGGACCTGATCCCGTTTCTGGTCTTCCATTGTTCCTTTCATCATTTGCAGATGTCCCTTTTGAGTGACGAGGAACAGTTCATTAACGATCTCTCTGTCACTGTTCGGGAACATTCCCAGATCCACACCCAGCCGTATGAACGAGAGCAGGTTCAGTGTTTCCTGAGTCTCGATCATGTAGCAGTTGGACAGGGTTCCCCAGGCCCGACCGACATGGTTGAGCAGGGTCATTTGCCCTTTCTCTTCCAAAAGAGTCTGACGGGCATTCGCTTCGTTGATGACCACCTGGCGGATGACTTTCTCCAGACGTGTCACGATGGCATCTTCGGTTTCACCCAGTGTTTTCTGGTTCGATGCCTGAAAGAGGTTCCCCAAAGCGTCAGTCCCCTCTCCATAAATACCCCGGACGGCCAGTCCCAGTTTGTTCACCGCGCCAATGATCTGACGGATCTGATCTGTCAGCGCCAGTGCCGGCAAATGGATCATCGCACTCACACGGATGCCCGTTCCCACATTCGTGGGGCAGGCGGTCAGATAGCCGTATTTGGGATGGAACGCGTATTCAATACTCTGTTCCAGTTCGGTATCCACCTGATCGATGCGCTCCCAGGCCTGACGGATCTGGAAGCCCGGCAGGATCGCCTGCATCCTCAGGTGATCTTCCTCATTGATCATCACCGAGATATTCTCGTCTTTATTGATGACCAGTCCGCTTCCGGCACCGCGGGCCGCGTGTTCGCGGCTGATCAGATGGCGCTCTACCAAAGCCGTTTTCTCGTCACTGCTGAGATTGCCCATTCCCTCCACAAAGCAGGAATCCATCCCGTTGAGTTTCAAAACGGCATCCCGTATCTGTTTAAAGACACGGAGACGTTCCGCTTTCTTCGCGTAAGACGGAAAGGAAGCGTGACGAAGGTTCCGGGCCAGCCTTGCGCGGCTGCTCAGCACGATCGTATCTTCCGGTCCTCTCAGCGAGGCATAACTCTTGGAAGGGATCAAAAACTCAGACAGTGTCATTCTTTTTCTTTCTGTTTTTTCCGGTCAAACTATTTGTCCTCGCCCTCCACGCTATCGAACAAAGTCTTTAATGCGCCCAGAAGATCTTGAGTTTCATCCTCTTTTTCCTTTTTAGACTCAATCTTCTTCTCCAGTTCCTTGATCTCGTCCCGGATCTTGGCGGCATACTCATAGTTTTCCTCCTCGATAGTCTGCTTCAAGAGAGCTTTCTTGGATTCGTACAGTTCTTCCAGCAATTCCTGATTCTCATAAACGTCGGGGGCTCCGGCTTTCTTCTTGGAGGAAGCCGTCTTAGCCGCCGCGCGCTTGCGGGTCTTCTTGACAGGGAGCTCTTCGGCAGCAGGTTGTGCCGTACCCGACTCCGGCAAAGGATGATATTTGGGAGTCTTGCCGATATGCTGAGTTCCCCGGTGCATGTGTTTGAGAGCATTTTCCAGGTTCTCCACAAATGTCTTATAGCAAAAAGGACACCCCAGCTTGCCGGTCTTGGACAAATCCTGACTGGTATATCCGCATTCCGGGCAAACAAGTTCTTCCGTCTGTTTCTTTTTCGGCTTGGGTTCCTCTTCTTTATCCGAATTGATCGCGTGCGAAAACTTCTTGAGGATCTCCAGCATGGAGAAACCGGCGGGATCATCCACACCGCACTTCTCCGCGCAGGCGGCGCAAAGATCCAGTTTCCGGATCTTGCCGCCCACTACCTGCGTCAGATGAACTGTCGCTTCAGCCTTTTTACAAATTTGACAAAGCATACACCGTTTTGGCACAAGGGGGAAACGATATCCCCCTTCGCACTATTCAAATATAGGGGTTCCTGTGCTTCTTGTCAACTTGCGGAACAGATCCAGCAGTTTTTTGAAGCCTTCGCCCGGAACACCGGCTCCGATCTCACGACCGTCCACTTTGGTCACAGGCACCAGTTCGGCCGCGCTGCCGGTCACAAAGCATTCGTCCGCGTTGTACACGTCATAGCGGGTCACGTTCGGTTCCACGACCTCGAAGCCGCCTTCTTTGGCCACCTCGATGACGGAACCACGGGTGATGCCGTAGAGCGCTCCGGCGGAAAGCGGCGGAGTGATCAGCTGGTTACCCTTGATCAGGAAGATGTTGTCACCTGTGCACTCGGCCACGTAACCCTGGCTGTTGAGCATGATGGCTTCTTCCACTCCGGCCGTATTGGCTTCGATCTTGGCCAGGATGTTGTTCAAATAGTTCAGGGACTTGATAGCCGGGTTGACCGCGTTGTGATGATTGCGGGTCGTCGGCACGGTCACGATGCTCATTCCCTTGGTGTAGTATTCTTCGGGATAGAGCTGGATGCCGGCGGCGATGATGATCACCTGCGGGGTGCCGCATTTCTTGGGGCTCAGGCCCAGAGTACCCACGCCGCGGGTCACGACCAGACGGATGTAGCAGTCTCTCAGGTTGTTGACTTTGCAGGTCTCCACGACGGCCTTGATCATTTCTTCCTGAGTCATCGGGATCGTCAGCGCGATCGCTTTGGCTGAATAATACAGACGGGCAACGTGTTCCACCAGTTTGAACACACGGCCGTTGTAAGCGCGAATGCCTTCAAACACACCGTCACCGTAAAGTAAACCATGATCGAACACAGAAACGACCGCGTTCTGCTCATCTACCATTTTCCCATTCAAATAAATCTTCATAATCAAAATCTTATACCGCGGGAGCCTCCTTTGCCCGGAAAGATGTCCTTGTCTTTCGCCGGGGGATGACCGTCCCGAACAAGGTATTTTACTGCGGCATTCCGGGAAATTCCAGTACAAATTCCATAAAAATGAATCAAGTTTTTCAAAAACAATGGGATGTGTATTTTCAGGAAACCACGGATTGAAAAGAACCACGGATGGATAGGTGAAAGAACCACGGATGGACACGGATACACACAGACATTGTAAATATTAGAAAAAATCCCCGGTGCTATTTCACACTGGGGATTCTTCGTTTTTATCTCAACTCACTGAATGCTTTATTGCGCACAGCGATAGAATTTCTTGCCTTTGCTGGTGTA
>JAFZAR010000093.1 GCA_017557085.1 Verrucomicrobiota bacterium
AACCCGTACCCCGCATTCCAGTGTCTCCGATCGTTACCGCACGCATCGCTTTGATAGCGTTGCGAGCTGCCTTTTCGCTGATGACACGCCGCACCGGCTGAGGAAACTCCTCTTTGCAGACATTGCCTTTAGAGTCTTCTATTCTGTCTAAGATCACAGGTCGCATCAACACTCCCAGGTTTGCCACCGCGCCAATAGCCATTGTCGTCTGCAGCTGGCTCACAGCGATACCTTGTCCAATAGGTACACGGCTGATGCTGAGTTTGTCTTTTGTTGGACGGATCGCGTCATAAGTACCGGAACGCTCACCCGGCAACATGATCCCTGTCAAAGAACGGTAACCAAAATCACGGATATACCTGTTCTCGACCGTAGGAGTCAGGATCCAGCCCAACTTGCCAAAACCGACATTAGACGACTTGATCAAGATCCCTTCCAGCGTCAAAACGCCCAGATCCCCATGATTGGATTCTCTGGGTCTCTTTCCCCATTCCGCGTTCCATGTCGAACAGTTGATGGGAGTATCCAAAGTATATTTCCCTTCATTCAACGCCGCGCACAGAGAGACCACTTTGAATGTGGAACCCGGTTCGATCAGATCCGTGATGATACGGTTGCGCCAGGTCTCCGCCGGAGACAGCGAAGGATGATTCGGATCATAATCAGGAGTAATGGCGTAGGCCAGAATACGGCCCGTCTTCACCTCTGCTACCACACAGCTAACTGTCAGAGGATGATACTCTTCCATTGTTTTATCCAACTCTTCTTCCACGATCTGCTGGATAGCGGAGTCCAAAGTCAAAACGATCGTTAAACCGTCCCCGGCATCAAAATTGTGGCCTCTGTGCGATGTTATCTCTGATCCATCCCGGCGAATAGTTTTCTCCTTCCAGCCCACACTGCCCAGCAGCTGATCATTCAGAAACCGTTCTACACCATCCGCTCCTTCAATAAGCTGCACACTCTTGTTGTCACTGACTTTCAATTCCAGTGCTTTGGTATAACCCAGCACATGGGACATAAACTTACCATTGGGATATTCCCGTCTGTAATCCGGCTCGCCCGATACGATCGATGTTCTTAATGCTCTGTAATTTGGAGCTGTTTTTTTATCATATCCGGGCCAGTTGGTGATGGGGAATTTCGCGATCTCACTGCTCAAATGCTGCCAAGTTTCCAGAGGCATATTCCGGCAGATGCGCGCGTATTGATTGGTAATGATCTGATATCTGGAGTTGAGCTGTGCATAAATGGGTTCACCTTCCGCAGTACGCACCTGCCCTTGAGAATCATTGACACAGACCGCGCAGAGATTCGTATTCGGAATCCCGTTTGTCAAACGAACATAAATAGGTAAACCTTCTTTGGATAATTTCGGGAAACCGCTCTCATTCGTCCAAGGGACCCATGTTCCTCCCCAGACAGGACGATAAAAACGGCTCTTTCTCACAAGTTCCTCTTTATCTACAGAGGTCAATGAAGACAGTAAAGTCAGAAACGCCGAACGCGCCTGAGGATCGACTTGATGCAACAGCTTGGGATTGATCACGATATTCCGCACATCCCTTGTGATGGCCAGCAGATTGCCTTTGACATCCTTGATGGCACCGCGGCGCGGAGCGTAAAACTCCGTCCGGCTCACGTTATTCTCACAAAGGTTCTTATAATACTCATGCTGAAAATACTGCACATAAATCAGACGACAAGCCAGCACAGCAAAGCAGAACATCACTCCGCCGATGATGATCTGTATCCATCTGATTTGACTTGTTGGCAGTACGCTCATTCTTTCTGACTCCATTCGGACCTCTCATCCACTTCAGGCAGACGAACAATCTGCGTTGGAGAGGTATAGTTCCAATAAATGCCCTCTTGTTCCGCGCGTTTGAAAATGTTATCGGGAGACTTCAGCAAAATAAGTTCCTTGGCTAAAACTTCATTGGTCTGCTTGATATTGCGCAGCTCCGTCTCACATGCCCGGATCTTCTCACCCAGATCATGATTTCTCTGATCCAGGCGGATACGAACGATCCCCAGGATCAGGATCAATAAAACGACCGTTCCCGCCGTCAGTACAAAAAAAAGATACGGAAGAGACTTCATCTCTCCCTTGAATGCCGCGCCGTATCTTCTTTTTGCCATATTCTAACCTGCTTTTTCAAAAACTCTTAACCGTGCGCTTCGGGAACGCGGGTTTTGTTTTATCTCTTCTTCTGTCGGTTCGACAGGTTTCCGTGTGAGGATCTTCAATAAAGGTGCCCGTTCTTTACGAAATTCCGGGATATCCACTTCCCCTTCTACAACATAATCTCTGGCCAGAGTTCTTCCGAAATCCTTGACGATCTTGTCTTCCCCCGAATGAAATGTAATCACAGCCAGCCGTGCGCCGGGTTTCAACATGGGGATCAATTTATCCAAAGCTGAACGCAGATGTTCAAACTCTTGATTGACTTCAATACGGATAGCCTGGAAGATGCGAGTGGCCGGATGGATCTTTTTACCGGCTCTGGGCAGTTTGCTTTCGATGAATGAGGCCAGCTGCTTCGTGCTGACAAAGCGTCTCAGCATTCTTTCCTCTTCGATGGCACGTGCCAGACGGCGGGATTCCCTCACTCCGCCATAGTAGAAAAACAGATCGGCCAGTTCATCAGCAGGGTATTCATTGACAACATATTCCGCTGTAAGTTCCTGTGTGCGATCCATACGCATATCCAGCGGAGCGTCGCCCTGAAAACTGAATCCACGTTCGATCCGGTCGAACTGCATGGAGCTGCAGCCCAGATCTAACAGAGCACCGTCAAATTCAACTCCGCTAAAGAGTTGATCCACTTCGGAATAATTACCCTGCTTCAGCTGACAGCGGGATCCGAATTGCCGGGAAAGTTTTTCAGAAGTTCTGAGGAGCTCATCCCCATCTCGATCGCACCCGTACAGCCGACCCGACGGAGAGGTTTTCTGCAAGAGCGCAGAAGCGTGTCCACCCCCGCCTACTGTTCCGTCGAAGAAGATCATACCGTCCTTCGGTTCGAGCAGTTGCAGCGTCTCGTTCAGTAAGACCGGGTTGTGAAAGTACTCGTCCACTTTTCATGCTACTGTACGGATGTGGCTCTTACACTGAAAGGATTCGCCGCTGAGCGCACCTGACGCGCCTCGTTCATACGATCCGCCATGCGGTTCGTTTTCCTGGCGCGTTCCTTTTGATTCAGCCGGGTGTACAGCTCACGTCTGGACAACACCTTGCCGAAAAGGCGAACCTTTACGTCCTGATAGATCAGGTCGTTTTTCACTACTTCTACCCTGGCCAGCCGTTCCAGCCGGATCTGCTCCATTCTTTGCCGGTGCAGGCTGATAGCCCTCCAGGGATTGAAGATAACCTCAAAAACACGAATCAGACGAGACCGCCGAATACGAAGCGACTCCTCTGCTGCCGCCGCGGTACCGCTCAAGCTCATCTTCGCGGTACCTGCTGAAAGTCTTTCTGACTTCCCATCGAATAATTGTACACTGTTGTCAGGCCAACCCATATCTACGTCTCCGAGTAATCTTTCGATCACTCTCATCTAGATCCGGCCAGTCAAATCGGCCAGATCTTGCTGTTCATTCGTAAATTCATCGGCATCATAAGCCTCCTTAGACCAGATACTGAAACGGTCCACCTCACCCACAAGAACAACCTTGTTGGAAACCGTTCCAGATCCGGACTTGGCTTCAATGCCAACTCGTTCCAGCATCCATGACGGAAGCGTGATACGCCCCTGTGTATCCATCGTTACCTGTTCGGAACGTGTGCCGATAAAACGGCGAAGTTTTTCGGCAACAGGATCCAACAAATCCAAAGTATCGATTTTTTGAGTGTACCGCTCGAAAACAGAAAGTGGAATGGCAGTGATACATGGAGAGACCTCCTTGCTCGCTCTGATCAGTGTCAACACCATTTCCATTTGAACAACCCCCTCCTTTGTGCCTTCAGCAACAGGTTGTCCTTTGCGCATTACAATATTGGGAACCTCACCAATTTTGCGCCACTTTGTCGGAACCTGAATACGTCTTTTCTCGTCCAGCTCTTGAGTGCTGGTCGAGTAGAAACGAACAGGTTTATTAGTGTTTTCGTCAGTCATGGCTGCGAACTGAGAGAAAAATATCATAATTTATCTCCACTTGGCAACCATTTTTTCTCCATTTTTTAAAAATTTTTTTCCTTTTTCTCTCCAGAAATACTCCTCAAAAGTTTTTATCTCTTTTTCACAAGTTATTCACAATCCTAAAAAAACGATTGTTGATAATACATATAATTTATTTTAAATGAATATGTTATACTTGTTTCAAAAAGGCTGTTTCAAACACTCTGGAATCGTGTTTTTGAACAATTTTTCACATCTCCTCAAAAAGCAAAAAAAATAAACATAAAACCGCCATTACGGGTACTTCTGTGTTTGTTGTCCCATTTGAAAATCTTAAAAATCACTTGACGTTGGATTTGATTTTTTATAGTTTTACAAAAGTTTGCGGTGCAAAGGAATAAAAAGTAATAAGTATTTTTTATAAACAATAGACGTGAAGCAGATCAAAAATGAAAAAAATAATGAAAAAGAAAGTAATAATTGGAGTTTCCGTCTTAACCGCAGTATCTGCAATTCTCCTGTTTACTGCTCCACTTTTTTGGGGAACATGCAAAGTATATTTTGATCTGAATAATGGTCTGGTAAAAAAGCAATGGGATAGCTTTGGACTTGTTTATTGGGAATCAATAAAAGAGACTGATTATTCCAAGTTGCTAAAAAAGTTTAAATTAAGAGAAGAAAACCCGAATTGGAGATTAGCGTATGGTGAAGAATTAGGCGGACGGCGTTTCTTTTTTCCACAAAATCTCTGTTATTCTTATGGAAGAATAACCTCCATGACAACAGCGTTTTCGATATGGATCGCTATGTGTACCGAATACGAAAACCTCCCCATTCAGGAAGCACGAGAAAAAGTCCTGTATTTTAGCGAATTAGTCAAAAAAAGCGGCGACAGCTCCGAAGCCAAAGATTATATTATTCATCATTTTAACAAAGGGTTTAACGAAGCATTTAAAACAAACACAGAATCTTTAGAAGCTAAAAAATGAAAATGCTTAATAAGAAACTTAAATTATTTTTTGTTTTTGTAATCGGGTTTATTCTATTGACTGTTGTTGCCATTGGAATTCAAATTGCTTTGTTAGAGGTACGCGATAGGGTTTATCTCCGTGGCAATCTGAACTGGGCGACTAACCCTGCTTATCAGATATTTGTTGAAAAAGGTCAAACTCCTGCCCAAGTAACCTGTACAGTAATGGATTCACAGGTGCATCCCATGCCTGGGATAAATGTTGCACTTGGAGGGTACTCAGGTACACAGGAAGATATGGTAACCAATGATCAAGGACAAGTTACACAGTCCTGCTCTGCATCCTGCACTGCAGATGGAATTATTCAAATCTGGGTCAATGGGATTTGCGTATTTTTTGAGTATAGTACTGCCTGGTATCAACCCTCCTGTATGTCTGTGAAGGAGGGATTAACGATAAAAATTATAATGCTGGACTTAGGAAACGAACCAAAAAATCAGATTCCCTCTCAATCGGGAATCGTTTTCCCAAAGGATGCTTTACTTATAAGAGATCTTGATGATCGATTAGGACAACATCTGTATTATACTGCAAAAGAACCATTCATATTACCTGAAAATTTGAAGAGACTTCATAGTATAAATCTAAAAAATCAAGACTATTATTTAGAATTAGGAGATATTGGAAATGGTCTTAGCTGGATTTCAGATGAAAAACCATTCAAATTACCTGTTGATTTAGATGAGTTATATTTGCAAGACAACAAGGGATTTGCGAGTAAAGAAGCTCTAGTATCACGTGTGAAAGAATT
>JAFZAR010000094.1 GCA_017557085.1 Verrucomicrobiota bacterium
CCGGTATCCCTGACCTTCATAGTCAAAACACCTGTCTCTGCGTTCTCTTTACTGAAGGAAGCGATCAATTCCACTTTGCCCTCATTGGTGAACTTCATGGAATTGCCTAACAAATTGACGATGATCCCCTTCAGATGGACTTCATCCAGCCAGATCCTTGCAGGCACATTCGCGTATTCACAATGGAAGCCGATCTTTTTCTCAGATGCCTTGACTTGGAATATCTTATCTATCTCATTCAGCATCTCGCGGATCAGGATCTCCTCCTCTTTTAATTTCATCTTGCCTTCTTCCAGCTTGGAGAAATCCAGAATCTTGTTGATCAGCTTCAGCAATGATTCACTGGCGTAATGGATCGTGGTCAGATTCTCCTCTTTCTCCTGTTCAGAAGTATTCTTGAACTGAAGAAGATCCGACAAACTGATGATGACACTCAACGGAGTGCGGATCTCATGGCTCATGTTCGAGAGGAAACGGCCTTTGGCGGTCTCCGCCTGACGCGCTTTTTCCGCGGTCACTTTGAGTATATTGTTCTTGAGCAGGATACGATTCAGCGCCGCGGCCAGCAGCAGAGAAAGGGCGACAAAAATGATACCTACGATCAGGGTGATGTTGAACCGGTTATGCTCCCAGAAACTGTAAGGCTTGTTCGCGACAACCACTCCATACGGTACCCGTGAGCTGGGAACTCCATACCGTTTCAGGACATTCCAATTCAAGATCCTGCGGTAATCATCCAGAGCCTTGTGCGTGTGATCATCCTTTCCGTTCTTGAAGTATTCCTTCAGCCATTCGGCAGCGTCCTTGCCCACATAGCCAACGTATGTCACCACACCGCCCACGACATTATCCACCAAAAGATAGTCGCGCAGCACAAATACCGGGATATTCAGCGCGTCTATCTTCTGAGCCAGATTAACCATTCCCAGCATATAATCCTGCAGCTCACCACTTTGAGTTGGCCAATCATAAATGATGGCGATCGTACTTTTTGGATCTTCACTCAGTTTTGCTAATAATTCTTCCTCCGGAAAAGTTAATAAATTTTTCTCTGGAAAAACAGCCGGACTGAAAAACTGGAGGTTGACATCAGGAATGGACCCGATCTTCTGAGTGAAATCCTTACCCTGATCCGTGTTCTCCCATTCAGTCGTGGACAAAAAAGCGATATTTTTCCTGTCCGGAAAAACACTCAAAGCCAGCTGTGCGGTTTCAACGGGATGATAAGTAACATTATTGTTATAATGAAGATGCTTTTCCTGCGTCCCGACATAATCCGCCACGATATAAAGAAGAGGAATATTTTCCGGTATCTCATCAATGAACAGACTGATATTCCAATAAGCCGTATCACCGATACAGACAATGGCATCATATTTTCCCGCTTTGATGTCCTCAAGATAGGGTTTGAAACGAGTTGTGAATTGATCGTTCCATATTCGGACTTTTATCTCAAAATGCTCATACTCGCAGGTGTATTCCGGATTACACATTTGTCTTGTAAAAGACTGTGTAATATCGAGATAAGAAGAATATACAAGGTTATGAGAATGAAGAACAAGGATCTTCTTGTGTGACGGATCCCGGCTTTCTCCCCAACAGGAGAAAAGACACAGGAACATCATCAGACCAATGATCCCCAAAAATTTGACTTTTAAGTTCTTCATGAACGCGATTCCCCTTATCGGGAGGAATTCAGAACATTTTGCATGAAAAACAGATAACCGTCAAAAGAAAAATCAAAGACGCATTTTTCTGCCTGTCGGGATTTTTCGAGGATTATTTTTTCAGCAGTGTCTTGATTTTATCCAGACTCAGCGGCTTGACCAGAACATCATCCAGCGCGGACGTATCGATCTCATCCTTGGCATAGAAGTCCGCGGTCACCACAAAAATCTTCGCTTTCTGGCCATTAGGCAGCTTGCGCATCTCTTTGGCCAACTGATCCCCGTTCATCACAGGCATCCTCAGATCAGTCAGAATGACATCCACTTCGTTTTCTTCCAGCAGTTTGAGCGCTTTCGCCGGCGTATCTGCCAGCAGCGGGACTATCCCGAAGTTCTTCAGCACCTTGCTGACCACCATCAGGTTCATCTGCATGTCGTCCACCACCAGGATCCTGCAGTCGTCAAACTTCTCGTCACCAACCTGTCCCTTGAGAGAAGACTCTTTGACCGGTGCCTTTTCACTGTACTTCAAGCCGGGGATCTCCAGTGTGAAGGTCGAACCTTTGCCCATTTCGCTCTCAACGGTCAGATCACCGCCCATAGCCCGTGCCAGTTGTCGGGATATGCTCAATCCCAGTCCGGTACCTATCTGATTGGAACGTCCTTCCTGATTGAAAGGAGTAAAAAGATTCTTCAAAAATTCCGGACTGATCCCGATGCCTGTATCCTTGACCTTCACGGTCAAGGTGCCTCTCTCCGCGTTCTCTTTGCGGAAGGCCGCGTCCAGTTCCACCTTTCCTTCCGTGGTGAACTTCATGGAATTGCCTACGAGATTGACTATGATCTCCCGGATATGAAGCTCATCGAACCAGATCACCGGAGGCAGATCCCGGCATTCACAATGGAAGCCGATCTTCCTTTCCTCTGCTTTGACCTGGAAGATCTTATCGATCTCATTCAGCATCTCGCGGATCAGAACCTCCGTCACTTTTATTTTCATCTTGCCTTCCTCCAGCTTGGAGAAGTCCAGGATGTTGTTGATCAGCTTCAGCAATGATTCACTGGCGTAATGGATCGTAGTCAGGTTGTCCTTTTTCTCATCTTCGGGAGTGTTATCCAGCTGAAGAATGTCCGATAAACTGATGATGACGCTCAACGGAGTACGGATCTCATGGCTCATCGTGGAAAGAAAACGGCCTTTGGCCGCCTCAGCCTGGCGAGCGGCCACCTCAGCCTGATGCGCTTTTTCCGCGGTCACCTTGAGCATGTTGTTCTTGATCAGGATACGTTGTCTGTTCCTGATGAGTCTCCTGACGGCCTCAGCCAGCAGCAGCGAAAGCCCAAGCAGAAGGATACCCACACCCGTGATGATTCTGAACCGGTTATGCTCCCAAAAACTGTAAGGCTTGTTCAAAACAATCACTCCGGGCGGCACCCGTGAGTTAGCAACCCCGTAACGTTTCAGAACAGTCCAATTCAAAACCTTGCGGTAATCGTCTATGCTCTCATGCTTATGATTATTCTTTCCGTCCTTAAAGTATTCCTTCAGCCAATCGGCCGCGTCCCTGCCCATATTGCCAAAGTACGTCACCGCTCCGCCCACGACATTATTCACCATGAAAGTATCACGCATCACAAATACCGGAATGTCCAGCGCGTCTATCTTCTGAGCCAGAGTTATCACCCCCAGCATATAATCCTGCAGGGAGTTATCATCCCCCGGCCAGTCATCAAGGATAACGATTGTATCTTTTGGATTTTCGCTCAGTTTTTCTAATAATTTTTCCTCTGGAAAATCAGTCGGATTAAAAAACTGGAGCTTAACATCAGGAATGGATCCGATCTGCTGAGTGAAATATTTGCAAAGCCTCGTCTTTTCCCATCCGGCAATGGACAAAAAAGCAACATTCTTCCTGTCCGGGAAAACACTCAAAGCCAGCTGCGCGGTTTCAACGGGAAAATAATTATAATTATTGCTATAGTGAAGATGCTTTTTCCCTGTCTCGATATAATCCGCCGAGATATAAAGAAGAGGGATATCTTCCGGTATCTCATCAGCAAGCTGATTTACATACCAATAAGCCGTATTGCCGATACAGGCAACGGCATCGTATTTTCCCGCCTTGATATTCTCAAGATAGGGCTTGAAACGAGTTGTAAACTGACCTGGCAGTCTCCGGACTCTTATCTCAAAATGATCATACTCACAGACATATCCCGGATCACACATTTGTTTTGTAAAAGACTGTGTAATATTGAAATAAGAGGAATATACCTGGTTATGGGAATGGACAATAAGAATCTTTTTGCGTGCCGGATCCTGACTTTCCCCCCAGCAGGAGAAAAGACACAGGAACATCATCAGACAGATGATCCCAAAAAATTTGAATTTCAAGCTCTTTATGGCTTTCATGGGCACGATTCCCCCCTATAACGAAGGAACCGGAACATTCTGCACAAAAAAAAGATAGGTGTCAAAATAAAAATAAGAGCATGGATTTTTCCATTCCAATCCATTGCTCTTATCAGGGATATAAAAGTATCTGCCGTCTCTTCCGTCCGGATTCAGGCAAAACCGTTAAGCCGCCATCTTTGAAGAGAAATTCTTCAGCAGTTCCCTGATCTTGTCCAGACTCAGCGGCTTGACCAGAATATCATCCAGCGCAGATATATCGATTTCATCCTTGGCATAGGCATCCGCGGTCAGCATAAAGATCTTCGCTTTTTGGCCATTCGGCAGTTTGCGCATCTCCTTGGCCAGCAGATCCCCGTTCATGCCCGGCATCCACAAATCGGTCAGAATAATATCTAACTCATTTTCTTTCAGCAGATTGAGTGCTTTTTCAGGTGTATCCGCCAGAAGCGGGACTATCCCGAAGTTCTTCAGCACCTTGCCCATCACCATCAGGTTCATCTGCATATCGTCCACCACCAGCACCTTGCAGCCGCTGAATTTTTCTTCACCAAGCTGCCCATTGAGTGACTGTTCTTTGGCAGGAGCCTTTTCACTGTACTTCAGGCCGGGGATCACCATTGTAAAAACAGTGCCTTTGCCCATTTCGCTTTCAACGGTCAGATCGCCGCCCATGACCTGAACCAGCTGCCGTGAAATGCACAATCCCAGTCCGGTACCCACCTGACTGGAACGTCCTTCCTGAGTGAATGGCTTAAAGAGATTCTTCAAAAAGTCCGGACTCATCCCGATGCCTGTATCCTGGACTTTCACGGTCAAGGTGCCCGTCTCCGCGTTCGCTTTACTGAAGGAAGCAAACAGTTCCACTTTACCTTCATTAGTAAACTTTATGGAATTGCCCAACAGGTTGACAATGATCTCCCGGACATGAGGCTCATCGAGACAGATCGTCAAAGGCAGATCACGGCATTCACAATGAAAACCGATCTCCTTTTCCGCAGCCTTGACCTGGAATATTTTGTCTATCTCATTCAGCATCTTGTGGATCAGAACATTTTCCGATTTCAACGTCATCTTGCCTTCTTCCAGTTTGGAGAAATCCAAGATGTTATTGATCAGTTTCAGCAAAGATTCACTGGCATAATGGATCGTGGTCAGGTTATCTTTTTTCTCGTTTTCGGGAGTGTTATCCAGCTGAATCAGGTCAGACAAACTGATGATGACGCTCAACGGCGTGCGGATCTCATGGCTCATGTTCGAGAGGAAATTCCCCATGGCAGCCTCGGCCCGACGAGCGGCCATCTCAGCCCGGCGAGCCTTCTCTGTGGTCTCTTTGAGGATGTTGTTCTTGATTAGGATACGATGTCTGTTCCTGATAAGTCTTCTGACTGCCTCAGCCAGCAGCAGAGAAAACCCGAACAAAATGATACCCACGCCCGTGATGATTCTGAACCGGTTGCGATCCCAAAAACCGAAAGACTTGTTCATAACCATCACTCCGGACGGCACACGACTCTCCTTGACATGATATCGCTGTAATGCGTTCCAATCTAAAACGTTCCTATAATAGGTCAAGGCAACATAAGAATCGTCTGCTCCGTTTTTGAAGTATTCCTTCAACCAGTTGGCAGCGTTCTTGCCAATCGTCCTCGTATAAGTCACCACACCGCCCATAACACCTTCCACCAAAAGATAATCGCGCGTTACAAACACCGGGATTCCTAATTGATCCAGCCTTCTGCTCACATCCACTAAACCCTGGATATATGTGTACAGCGATTCATTCCGGCTGGGCCAGTCATGAACAATGACAAATGTATCCTTTTTATTCTCAGCCAGTTTTTCCAGCAGTTCATCATCCGTATAAGAATCAGGGGTATAGATTTGAACATTCATACCACGAATGGATTCGATAAAATTACAGAATTCCCATCCCTGTTTGGTATCTTCCCATCCGGCTCTGGTCAACAAAGCGATATTCTTCCTGTTCGGAAAAAGCTCCAAAGCCAGCTGAGCTGTTTCAATGTAATGGTGAGTGTATTTATTGTGGTAATGGAGATGAGATTCCGGCAGATCCTCGTAAGACACTAAAATGTAGAGAATGGGAACATTTTTCGGGATCAAGTCAAGATACTGCGGGTTATTGATATACGTGGCAGCCACGTTGGCAATGCAGACGATCGCGTCATAATACCCTTCTTTGATTTTCTGAAAATAAGGCTCGAACCGCTCAGCGAACTGCTCTCTGTGAGTACGGATCTTGATATCAAAATGATCAAACTCACAATCCAGCTCCGGAGAACACATCTGCGTCATGAAGGACTGCGTGATATCCAAATAGGCCGAATAAAACTGGTCTTGCGAATGGATAATAAGAACCTTCTTCTGCAACCGGTCCTGTGTTCCTCCATAGCAGGAGAAAAGACAAAAAAACACCACCAGACCGATGATTCCGAAAAATTTGAATTTTAAGCTCTTTATGGCTTTCATGAGTACGATTTCCCCTATCGTGAGGAACCAGAAGATTTTGCATAAAAAAAGCACAGCCGTCAAAATAAAAAAAGCGCTCCCTTGGTTTTCAAAACGATTTTTCATGAAAGAGGTTAAGCGATCCATACATCCTTTTTCCCTGAAATACTTGGGATCAACCGGTACCCTTCATTGACTTTGCGGGGCTCCTGTGTGACAATGGAGGGCGCATGGGTCGTTAGAGGACAAGCTCCTCTCAGACTATATTTTTATTTTTATATGAAACGCACGCATCATTGCAATGAATTACGAGCTCAGCATATTGGCCAGCAGGTGACCCTGATGGGCTGGGTTCATCTGCGTCGGGACCTGGGCGGTCTGATTTTTGTGGATATCCGTGACCGTGAAGGTATTACCCAGGCTGTTTTTGATCCCTCCGATTTGAGCAAAGAGACTTTTGACGCGGCCTCTTCTCTCCGCTCCGAAAGTGTTATCGCCGTCACCGGCAAAGTGCGCCGCCGTCCAGGCAACAATCCCACCGACCGCATCCCCACCGGTGAGATCGAAGTGGCTGTGGAGACTCTGGAAGTCCTGAACCTGGCCGAAGTCCTGCCGTTCCCTATCAATGATTCTGAAACGACCCTCAAGGTCAATGAAGAGCTTCGCTTCCAATACCGTTATCTGGATCTGCGCCGTCCGGAAATGATCAACAATCTGCGTCTGCGCAGCAAGATCGCCATGGAACTGCGCAAATACTTGGATGACGAAGGTTTTCTGGAGGTGGAAACCCCAACCCTTTTCAAATCCACACCGGAAGGTGCGCGTGAATTCATCGTGCCGTTCCGCAATACGCCGGGACTTTTCTACGCGCTGCCGCAGTCGCCTCAGCAGTTCAAACAGATCCTGATGGTCAGCGGCGTGGAGAAATACTTCCAGCTGGCCCGCTGCTACCGGGATGAAGATCTGCGCGCCGACCGCCAGCCTGAATTTACCCAGCTGGACATCGAAATGTCCTTCATCGAACGGGAAGACATTTACAACCTGATGGAAGGTTTGCTCAAGCGTGTCTGGAAACTGGCCCGCAACATTGACTTGCCGACACCTTTCCCGCGCATCCAGTTCAAAGAAGTAATGAACCGCTGGGGCATCGACAAACCCGATACCCGTTTCGGGATGGAGCTGACGGATCTCTCCGACGTGTTCTAATCCAGCGCGTTCAAAGTCTTCAGTGGTACGATCTCCGAGGGCGGTGTGGTCAAGGCCATCAACGCCAAGGGATTGGCTTGTGTCACTCAGGGCCAGATGGAAGATATGACCGACATTGCTAAGAGCATGGGCGCGAAAGGTCTGGCTACGATCAAAGCGGAAGCCGACAAATGGAAATCACCCATCGCCAAGTTCCTGAGCGAGGAAGAAAAAGCCG
>JAFZAR010000009.1 GCA_017557085.1 Verrucomicrobiota bacterium
GATCCAAAAGCATTCCTGACAGCCTACCCGGACGGTCTGATCATTGACGAAGTACACAACTATCCGGAGCTGTTCTCATATCTGCAAGTCGTTTCTGATCAACATCCAAAGAGAAAGTTTATCCTGACAGGCAGCAGTAATTTCAACCTGCTGGAAAGTATCCCCCAATCCCTCTCCGGCAGAACAGCTCTTTTATCTCTGATGCCTTTCTCGTTCAGTGAAATACGCGATCAAATGCAGGATGTTCCCACCGATACCCTTCTGCTTCGGGGTTTTTACCCTTCTGTATGGTGCGGCGGGCAAAACAGACGCTTTTTCTATCAAAACTACTATTCCACTTATGTAGAAAGAGATGTGCGAAAGATACTTAATGTCTCCAATTTGAACCTCTTTCAGACCTTTATCCGTCTGACCGCCGGACGTGTCGGCTCGGAATTCAATGCTTCCTCTCTCTCCAACGAAGTGGGCATATCTTCTAAAACTGTTCAATCCTGGCTATCCATTCTCAGTGCTTCCTATATCACATTTACATTGCCGCCGTTTTTTGAGAATCTCGGTAAACGATTGGTCAAATCTCCCAAAATCTACTTCTACGACACAGGGTTGCTCTGCTACCTGCTGGGAATCGAGAATGAACAGCAAATGAGCACTCATCCGCTGAGAGGAAATATCTTTGAAAACATGGTGATCGCGGAAGCCATGAAACAGATCATCCATCAAGGCCGGATCCCGCAGCTGTATTTCTACCGGGATCGTTCTCAGAATGAGGTAGATCTGCTTTATCCCAAGGGGATAAACTATGAGGCATTTGAAATCAAATCCAGCCAGACATTCTCCGCATCATTTTTTGACGGCATCCATTACCTGAAAAAACTTCTCAAGGACCGCATCAGCCGTGGCGCTGTCATCTATTCCGGACGTGAAGAAAGTCTCCACTCCGAAAACGAGATCATCTATTACAAGAATCTCTCTCTCTAAAACCGGAATTCTCCATCGACAAAATCCTTATTGTTCATCAGGGCTTTCTTGCCTTAGGACGGAAAAACTTGTAGGATAAGGGCAGAGTTTTTAGGTACGGTGCCTTATCAGCTCTAGCTAAATCTATGAAATTTTCTAAACGCATACATCAAATCTCCTGTATCGCCGTGGCGATCTGCGCCCTGGCATCCGCGAACGCCGCGGACTCTCTGGTTCAGGGGTTCAATAATCCTCCCGATTCCGCCAAGCCTCAAACCTGGTGGCACTGGATGAACGGCAATATCACCAAGGAAGGCATCAAGGCCGACCTGGAAGCCATGAAAGAGATCGGTCTGGGCGGCGCGACCATCGTCAACGCCGACTGCGGCATCCCGCGCGGTGATGTTCCCTTCATGAGCGATGAGTGGCGCGAATGCTTCAAGTACGCCGTGGAACAAGCGGATCGTCTGGGACTGAAGCTGGCTGTGGAAAACTGCGCCGGCTGGTCCAGCAGCGGCGGTCCCTGGAACACTCCCGAAAACGGTATGCAGCGCATCACCGCTTCCGAAACCCAGGTCACAGGCCCGGTACGTTTCGACAAAGTCCTGGCTCAGCCCAAGACGAATCTGAAGCTCTACAAGGATATCGCCGTACTGGCTTATCAGGCGAAGCCTTTTCTGAGCAATGAAGAAACCAATCTCTCCAAGACTCCGGGCAAGCTGGAGATCGTGCAGGCGCTCTTCCGCTCCAAGAGCACGGATGCCGGCGGCGATGTGACGGCCAAGGTCAAAGAGATGATCAACGCGGGCGCTAAGGAAATCGCCGCCACGACCGGCAATTTCGGCGATCCGATCTTCGGCGAGCTGAAAGAGCTGGTCCTCAAGTTCAAGCTGGACGGCAAGGACGGCGTTCTGATCACGGATGAAAACACCACTCTGATCGTTCCCACCAGTGAATATCAGTGGGCACTGGCCAGAGCTGTCATCAAGACTTCTGTGGACTCCACCTTTATGAGTCCGCCGCCTTCTTCGATCAACAGCGGCCAGGTCATTCCTCTGGATTCCATCATCGACATCTCCGACAAGCTGTCCGCCGATGGCCATTTGAAATGGGATGTACCGGCCGGCAACTGGACGATCCTCCGTCTGGGTTATACGCCCATCGGACGCAACAACCATCCCGCGCCGATCGAAGGCACAGGTCTGGAATGCGACAAGCTCAGCAAGGAAGCTCTGGACGCGCACTGGGAAGGCTTTATGGCCAAGGTGCTGGCCGACATCGGGCCTCTGGCCGGTAAAGCGCTGGACACCTCTCTTATCGACAGTTATGAAGTCGGTCAGCAGGACTGGACGGCCAAATTCCGCGAAGAGTTCCAAAAACGCCGTGGATATGACCCGGTCAAGTATCTGCCCACTTATATGCGCATGGTCGTTGAAAATCAGGACGTGACCGAGCGTTTCCTGTGGGATATGCGCCGGACGATCTCCGATCTGTTCTCCGACAATTATTTTGCTCATTTTGATGAACTCTGCCGCCGGAACGGTCTGCTCAGCGCGGTGGAACCCTACACCGGACCTTTTGAATCCATCCAGGCCGGCAGCACTTCCGACGTGGTGATGGGCGAATTCTGGTGCGGCAGCCAGGGACATCCTTCTGTGAAGCTGGCCGCCTCCATCGCTCACATTTACGGCAAGACCATCGTCGGCGCGGAATCTTTCACCGCCAGCGACAACGCCGGCAAATGGCAGAATTATCCTTACAAGATCAAGGCACTGGGCGATCTGATGTTCGCGCAGGGTCTGAACCGCTACATCTTCCACCGCTACGCCATGCAGCCCTGGAACGACCGCTATCCGGGCATGACCATGGGACCGTGGGGATTCCATTTCGAGCGCACGTCCACCTGGTGGGAACCCGGCAAGGCGTGGATCGACTATATCAGCCGCTGCGAATATATGCTGCAGCAGGGCCGCTGTGTGGCCGATATCGCTTATTTCACCGGCGAAAGCGCTCCGGTGGAAATGCGCAACGGCAATGTCAAACTGCATCCCGGCTACGACTATGACGCGGTCAGCCCCGATGTAATCCTGAACGGTTCTTACGTCAAAAACGGACGTCTCTATCTGGCCAGCGGTGCCAATTACGGCGTGCTGGTTCTGCCCGGCGGCGACATCAATATGACCCCGCCCATGATCGAGCGTATCGGCAAGCTTGTCCAACAGGGCGCGACTATCCTGGGTCCTCGTCCCAAGCACTCACCCAGTCTGACCGGATATCCCGAATGCGATCAGCAGGTGAAGAAATGGGCCGACAAGCTCTGGGGCGACTGCAACGGCAAGAACGTGTTTGAAAACAAGTTCGGCAAGGGACATGTCTTCCAGGGCATTCCTCTGACGCATATCCTCTCGCTGCAGAATCTGAGACCCGACTTTGAATTCCAGGGTTCCTCGGCTCAAAGCTCTCTGGTGTACACACACCGCACGACCGGCAAGACGGACATTTACTTCGTCTCCAATCAGAAGTATCAATATGATACCGCCGACTGCACCTTCCGTGTCTGTGGCAAAGTGCCCGAACTGTGGCACCCGGACACCGGTGTGATCGAGAAAGCGCCCGTCTGGAGCCAGCAAGGTGACAGCACGACCGTTCGTCTCCAGCTGGAGCCGGCCGGTTCGGTCTTTGTCATCTTCCGCGACTCCGCCCGGAACGCTGATCCGGTGGTCTGCGCTTCCTCTACGCTCGAAGCCGCCGCTGGCGCACCTGTCAAGCTGGAGATTCAAAAAGCCAGCTATGAAGCCATTGACGGCACGGGATCTCTGGACGTGACCCCGCTGCTCAGCAAACTGGCGGAACAGGGCTTCATCAAGCTCGTGGTCAACAATGACAACATGGGCAAAGATCCGACCAAGGATCACAAGAAACATCTGAAAGTCAACTACACCATCAACGGCAAGCCTGCCAGCGTCACCATCGCGGAACAGGATACACTGAATCTGCCCGGCGAGACCAGCATTGGCACACTGCCCATCTGGGAGGTCGCCACTTGTCCCAAAGGACAGCCGATCGTCAAGACCTCTGAGAACGGCGGCTTCCTGCTGACTACTGCCAATGGCAAGACTCTGACCGCCAGCGCGTGGGATATCCCGGCTCCGCTGGATATCAGCAAGGACTGGACACTGAAATTCCCCGCCAACTGGGGCGCGCCGGAATCCATTGCCTGGCCCAGCCTGATCTCCTGGACCGAACACGCCGACAACGGCATCAAGTACTTCTCCGGCACGGCCACTTATGAGAAGGCCATCAATATCCCGGCCAGCCGTTTGCAAAAGGGTGAAGAACTCTGGCTCGATCTGGGCGACGTGATGAACTTTGCCCAAGTCACCCTGAACGGCAAGGATCTGGGCATCCTCTGGAAATATCCCTTCCAGGTAAACATCACTGACGCGGCCAAAGCCGGTTCCAACCAGCTCACCGTCAAGGTGACCAACCTCTGGCCCAACCGCCTGATCGGCGATGCTCAGCTGCCCGAAGACCGGGAATGGAGCGGTGCCGCACTGAAGGACTGGCCGCAATGGTTCAAAGAAGGCAAAGAAAGCCCGACCGGACGACTGACCTTCACCACTTGGAATCACTGGGGCAAAGACAATACCCCGCTGACTTCCGGTATGCTGGGTCCCGTCACTCTGAAGACCGTCAAAGTGGCTCCGGCCCGCTAAACAATAAGGGACATCGCTCCCTCTAATCAAAAATCCCCGAAGGAAACCCCCGGGGATTTTTTAATTCATGACACCATTAAAGGTGAAAATTTTAATGATGATTTTGGGTATTTAATCAGTTCCTCCTATATATTCTTCAATGATTTTCTTTTTGGCATGAGCTTCTGCAAGAGAACCTTCAAAATTGTTTTCAACTTTAGAAGCTAGTCTTGCTGTGTTGAGTTTCATCTTTATTGTCTGCAAATCTGATTTAGTAGCTTTATTTGTCAATTTATACCACAATTCATTTACATTTCTAATTTCATTCTGAACTTTGATGTAATCATCAATGCTTTTCCCGTTTATATTCAACTTCCTTTCGGAATATACATACAACCAGTTATCTAATAAGGGATTTTCCC
>JAFZAR010000095.1 GCA_017557085.1 Verrucomicrobiota bacterium
CAGCATGAACTGGGCCGGGAATACAAAAGTTCCAGAAGACCTGGAAATGGAGACAAAACCTTCCTCCAAAGGCTGACGCAACGTTTCCAATGTGCTGCGTTTAAATTCCGGGAGTTCATCCAGAAAGAGTACGCCGTGATGTGCCAGAGTGACTTCTCCGGGTGAAGGAATGAATGATCCGCCACCCAGCAGACCTGCGCCGCTGGCGGTGTGATGGGGACTGCGGAACGGACGAGTGGTGATCAGAGGTTCTTCCGGTTTTAAAAGACCGGCAACGCTATGAATCTGAGTTACTTCAATAGCCTCTTCAAAAGTTAGTGGCGGCAAGATTGACGGAATGCGTTTAGAGAGCATGGATTTGCCGGTTCCCGGCGGTCCAATGAGGAGTATATTATGTCCGCCGGCGGCAGCGACTTCCAAAGCTCGTTTAGCGGATTCCTGTCCCCGCACGTCTGCGAAATCCAGCTCAGACGAGCTGGTTGAAAAAACGGAGCTGAAATCCTGTTTAACAGGTTCGATGAATTGTTCTCCCCGCAGATGAGCCATGATCTGCGCAAGATTCTTAGCTGGATAAACATTCACCCCTGAAACAATGGCCGCTTCCATTGCGTTTTCAGCCGGCAGAAAAAGTCCTTTCTTTCCTTGATTCTTGGCGCACAGCGCTATAGATAAAGCACCCCGAACCGGGCGCAGTGTGCCGTCCAGAGCCAGTTCGCCGCTGAAGAGATGATCTCGCAGCAAAGGAGAGTTGATCTGTGCGGTGGCACCCAGGATGGCGATGGCCATTGGAAGATCGAAAGAAGGACCTTCTTTGCGGATATCCGCCGGAGCCAGATTGACGATGATGCTTTCGTTCAGCGGATTGGAACCGGAGTTGAGGAGCGCCGGTTTCAGACGCTCACGAGCCTCTTTTACCGCGACATCCGGGAGTCCTACGATCGTGATGACTGAATTGTCAGAGAGTGAAGCACTGGCTTCCACTTCCACCATGATCGGAACGATTCCCTGAATAGTCGCGGTATAAGTTCGGGCTATCATTATGATTTTGGATTACAGGACTTTTTTGAGTTCCGCAATAAGTCTCTCGTTCTGTGGCATAGTTCCCACTGTGATACGTACCCATTCGGGCAGTTGATAATTGTTCACTGGACGAATGATAATACCTTGTTTCTGAAGAGCTTCAAAAACACGTGTTCCATTGCCAACTTTAACCAGCAGGAAGTTCGTTATCGAGGGAACGAATTCCACATTCATGGCTTTAAGTTCTTTTTGCAGATACTGTTGTCCCTCTTTGTTCATCTTGCGGATTTTATCCAGATACTCATCATCATCCAGCGCGGCCGCTGCGGCGAGTTGAGCTAACAAGCTGGTATTGAAGGGTTCACGGACTTTCTCCAGTGCGGCGATGAATTCAGGTACTGCAACAGCGAATCCGATACGCAGACCGGCCAGACCGTAGATCTTTGAGAAAGTTCTGCATATCACCAGGTTTTCATATTTACCCTCACGGATGGCAGGTACAAAATCAGGCGGGGTATCCTGATACTCGGTATAGGCTTCGTCAATAACGACCAGAACGTCTTTAGGCACTTTGGCGAGGAAATCCTCTAATTCCTTCTGAGTCAAGAGTGTTCCCGTTGGATTATTGGGATTGGCGAGGAAAATGATCCGTGTGTTGGGCGTGATCGCTTTCAGCATAGCATCCAGATCGTTCCCGTAGTTTTTAGCCGGGACAATGATAGGGTTCGCGGCGGATAAACGGGTTACAATAGGATAAACGGCAAAGCAGTATTGGCTCATCACTGTATCTACACCAGGCATCAGTACCGCGTGAGCGATCAATTCCAGCAGTTCATTGGAGCCGTTGCCCAAAGTGATGTAGTTCATGGGCAGGTTCAGCTTGCGGGAGAGCTTGTTGCGGAGATAGAAGGCGTTTCCGTCGGGATACAGATTGACTTGCTGAAGAGATGATTTTAGAGCTTCAACAGCTTTAGGGCTTGGGCCTAAAGGGTTTTCGTTGGAAGCCATCTTGATGATATTTTGGGGATCCAATCCCAGCTCACGGGCTACTTCTTCGATGGGGCGTCCCGGCAAGTAAACCGGCAGTTTCTCCAAAGCCGGATTCAATTTAATAGATAATGACATAGTAATAAAATTCAGAGGATGAACTTCATGGAAAAGTCGCCAAGAAATTCTCCACAGATACTTTACGATTCCTGAGCAAACGCGTCAATCACTGAGATGATGATTGTTCTATTCTTTTTTTGTTTTCAGAACTTCATTTAAAGAAGGATACGACGCTTTGATTGTTGCATCTGAAGGCTTCCTGTGCTAGTCTCGTTTTTGTATGGCTGAGAAAATGGCTAACGATCTGTTGCCTTTTTGGAAGGAACAATACCAAAAGGGCCGCATCGCTTTAGACAAGAAAAATTATGATTACGCGATCATGTTGTTCACCCAGCTTCTGGATAAGGAACCCGGATGTGTGGAGTGTCGGCAGGCATTGCGTATCACTCAATTCAGAAAATCAGAAGAAGGCGGCAGCAAAGGCTTTTTCAAGAAGGCTTTCAGTATGTCGGGAGGTCTTACTCACTTGAGCAAGGCCAAAATGCTGATGAAGAGCAATCCGGGTGAGGCTATGTCCGCACTGGAAAAGGTTTTGAATGATGATCCCAACAATGTATCGGCGCATCATCTGATGGCGGAGACTGCTCTGTCTGTGGATTATGTAAAGACCGCATTGATTTCTTTGGAGCTTCTTTTCAATAAACTGGGTCAGCGAGATATGGCAACGGCTCGAAAATTGGCTGATACCTACGCGAAAGTCGGTCAGCCGGGTAAAGCTGAAGAGATCTACGCTCAGCTGGTCAGGGAAAATCCTGGCGATCTGGAACTGATGCAGGCTCTCAAAGATGTATCCGCCAGCCGTACAATGAAGGAAGGCGGTTATGAGACCGCAGTAGAAACGAATGACTTCCGCGCGGCACTCAAGGATCGGGAGGAGTCAGATCGTCTGGAAAAAGAAAACCGTCTGGTTCAGACCGCGGCATCCTCAGCCGGCATCATCGCGGATCTGGAGGCTAAAGTCCAGGCGGAGCCGAATAATATGCGCTGGTGGCGGGCGCTGGCAGATCAATATTCTCATGCTAAAGATTATGACAAAGCTCTGAACGCCTACGAAACTTTGGAGAAACTGTTCCCCGGAACCGATCCACAGCTGGCGATGCGGATCATCAACATCAAGCTCAAGAAAGTAGATGAACAGTTGAAGCAGCTGGATGCTAATAATCCCGAACATGCGGAACAGATCGCGGCTTTGAAAAAGGAAAGAGCGGAGATCGAGCTTTCGGAAATGGAACGTTTGTCCGAGGCCAATCCAACAGATATGGTGGTTTTGTTCGATCTGGGCAGCCTGTATTTCAAAAATGGCAAGATCAGCAAGGCAATACAAGCCTTCCAGAAAACCCAGACTTATCCGGGCAAGAAGGTGCCGAGTCTTTGTTATCTGGGACAGTGTTTTGCCAAGAGAAAGATGTATGATCTGGCCGTTCGCGCTTATACCAACGCGCTTGCCGAGAAAAACAGCATGGATGATGAAAAGAAGGAATTGATCTATCTGTTGGGACTGACCTACGAAATGATGGGCAAGAAGGAAGATGCGATCAACCAGTTTAAGCTTATTTATGAAGTGGACATCGGCTACAAAGATGTGGCCGAGCATGTGGATGCGTACTACGACGAAAACGAATAAATCATATAAATTATGGATGATATTTTAAGAATACTGAAGAGCAACGCGGCAATGCCGCCGGCCAAGATCGCGAAGCTGGTCAATCAATCGGAAGAGGAAGTGGCCAAAAAGATCAAAGCCTGGGAAGAAAACGGGACTATTTTGGGTTATACGACCGTAGTCAATCCGGAGAAGTTGCATGACAATCAGCAGGTGATGGCGATGATCGAGGTCAAGATCACCCCGGAAAGAGAAGGCGGATTCGACAGAGTGGCACGCCGGATCTCTCAATTCAGCGAAGTGAAATCCTGCTATTTGATGTCTGGCGGATTTGATCTTTTAGTGACGGTCGAAGGCAGCGATCTGCGTCAGGTGGCCGGTTTTGTGGCGGAGCGTCTGGCAACGATCCAAGGCGTTTTATCTACCGGAACACATTTTATCTTAAAGCCCTACAAACAGCAGGGAGTCAATTTTCTGCCGGAGCAGCCGGTCGAGCGGTTGAATGTAACGCCTTGATCCGATAGACAAAAACGATGCTCAGGGTCATTGAGACATTTACAAGTTTGCAGGGTGAAAGCACGTATGCAGGTGCGCCCTGCTTTTTTATTCGTCTGGCAGGCTGCAACTTGAGGTGTTCTTATTGTGATACGGTCTATGCCCAGGAAACGGGACAGCCGCTTTCCATTGACCAGTTATTGGAAATAACGGAACTGGAAAAACTCCGCTGGAATGGCCATTCTCTAAACGGAGATATTCTTCCGATCGTGGAGGTCACCGGAGGAGAGCCAATGATCCAGGAGGAAACTCCGCTTTTGCTGAAACGACTGTGTGAGGCAGGATACACTGTTCTGCTGGAAACGAACGGTTCTATTGCACTGGACAAAGTAGATCCGCGTGTCCACAAGATCGTTGATGTCAAAGTTCCATCCAGCGGCGAATCGGGTAAAAATCTGTCTGCGTGTTTGGAGAAACTCAGTCCGCATGATGAGATCAAGTTTGTTCTGGGCAGTCTGGAGGATTATCACTGGGTGAAAAAGTTTTTGGAAGCCCGTCTCGCATTGTCTCAAAAGAATACAGTCCTGCTTTCATGGTACGATATGTCGAACAGTGTACCAAAGGGCGAGCATCCCATCAGCCGGACTGAACTGGCTGAGTTTATCATTCGGGATGCTTTGCCGGTCAGAATGCAGGTGCAGCTGCATAAGATTCTCTGGCCGGATATTGAACGGGGAAGATGATTTGCCGATATCATGAAGTATTCAGAGATTCGGGAAATTTTGAACAGTCACGGCATCCAGCTGACCAAGTCGCTGGGGCAGAATTTTCTGCATGACGCGAACCAGCTGGAGAAGATCGCGGCGGCTGCGAGATTGACCCCGGAGGATCAGGTGCTGGAGATCGGTCCCGGATTAGGACCTCTAACAGAACTGCTGATCCGCTCCAATGCGAAAGTCCTGGCTGTAGAATTGGATTCACGGCTCATTCCGATCCTTTCTGAGCGGTTCCAGGGAATCGAAAATTTTGAGCTGAGACATGGCGATGGTGTTGTGCTGATGAAAGAAGACCGGGATTGGCAGGAATGGAAACTGGTGGCCAATCTGCCTTATTCCGTAGCTTCTGTGATGCTGGTGGATGCGGCTTTGAATCCGCGCTGTTTTAAACGGATCGTTGTCACCCTTCAGTGGGAAGTGGTGAACCGGATTGCAGCGGCTGCCGGCACTGAGGATTACGGTCTGCTTTCTCTGCTGCTTCAACTGCGGTATAATGTCCTAGATCATTTTAAAATAAAGAGAGGAGCTTTTTTCCCTCCGCCGGATGTGGATTCGGGTGTGATCACTTTGGAAAGACGTTCCGAAGAGCTTCTGTCGGCTGAACTGCGTCCGCTTTTTGTCAAGATCGTGAAGCTGGGTTTCAGTCAGCGGCGCAAGATGATGAAGAAACTTCTGAAAAGTCAATGGAGCGAGACTGTCCTGACCGATGCGTTTCAACGATTGGGATTGAGTGATGACATTCGGGCCGAAAAAGTGACTTTGGAACAGTTTGCGCTTTTAACTCAAATCATCAACAGCACATTATGAAATTTTCTATATGCAATGAGATTTTCCAGGGATGGAAATTGGAAGACATTTTTCGTTCTGCTAAAAGTATCGGCTATGACGCAGTAGAAATCGCACCTTTTACTCTGGCGGAGTCAGTCGAACAAATCGGCGCGGAGGAGCGGCTTTGTATCCGGGAATCGGCTAAAAATGCCGGTATAGAGATTTCCGGTATCCATTGGGTACTGGTCAAGCCGGATGGTCTGAGCATTAACGGCCCGGATGCCACTGTGCGTGGACGTACCGCTGCTTACTTCAAGGAACTGGTGGATTTTTGTGCCGACATTGGTGGACGCACGATTGTGG
>JAFZAR010000096.1 GCA_017557085.1 Verrucomicrobiota bacterium
ATTGTCTCGGCGCTGGCGTTGGGCTGCTGCATGATCTTGGTACTGGTGGCCTCGGCGATCCATTCCTAAGAAAGGAGTTGCTCACCGTTCCATTTGCCCTTTTGAAGCATGAACTGGCCCAGTTTGGCCATGTCTTCGGTCTTGACCCACAGACCCCAGCCGCCGCAGTTGATGCCCATCGGGCTTTCATCCCACTTGACACCGGAGATGCCCAGCGGACGGAACAGGCGCGGATAGAGGAAGTCGAGCGTCTTCTGGCCGGAGACCTTCTGGATGATCGCGCTCAGCATGAATGTAGCGAAACTGTTGTAACGGAACACAGTACCCGGTTCATTGATGACCGGTTCCGCCAGGAAGAGCTTGACCCAGTTCTCATCGCTGATGGTCACGCCGCACTCAAATTCGCGGGTATGGAGCTGGCCCGGTTCTTTGGCCTGACCGGTGGACATCATCAACAGGTGACGGATCTCCATCTTGGCCAGATTCGGGGAAACTTCCTCCGGAAGGTCATCAGGGAAAAATGAAATAACTTTGTCGGTAACTTTGATCAGACCTTCCTGCACAGCAAAACCGATCGCCGTGGAGGTATAAGTCTTACTGACAGAGTGCAGGATGTGCAGTTCATCAGGCGCCCCGCCGTTCATCCAGTGTTCCGCCACAACCTTGCCGTTGCGCACAACCATGATGCTTTGGACGTTCTGGTTCTTTGCTTTCACATCAGCCAGATAGTTCTCCAGCATAGCCGGATCTACGTTTTCAGCCTCCGGAGTGCTGCGAGGCAGGGATTTCCACACTTTATTGTAGCTGACGGTCTCGATCCCCTTCTCCTGGAGAGCATTCTTGACCTTGTCGCTGGTAAAGAGATCGGTCACACCCTGACGATCCTGCGCTACGTTTTCGTAGCCAATATGATAAACACCCTGCATTTCCGGTGTGTCATAAGCCGGATGGTCCAGGAAGAGATAATCTTTGCCGGGTTCCAGTTTTTCAAGCATCTTGAGGAAAGAGGCTTCTTTCTCCGCGAATGTCCCATGCGCACCGTCATAGCTGACATGGTTCAGCTTTTGGTCAAATTCCATTCCTAAATGATATTCTTTAGCCAGACGAGAAACCATAGCGGCTACATCCTTGTCAAAGTACATATTCCCCATGTGGGAAGAGATGTGAGTGATCTGAGGGATATTCTTGAGCGCAAACTCGATCTGTGCGCGGAACTCTTGTTCCAACTCCGCGATGCTCCAGGTGCTTTCCATGGTACTGAGTCCGGGATAGTTCGGGTTTTTCCCAACCATAGGCAGGAAATAGCCGTTTTTGTCTGTCAAACTGGGACAATGCGTCAACGGACGCCATTTGATGTTATCCCATTCACTGTTGGTCACCAGATGAAGTCCCACATCTATCTGCGGATTCGCGTTGAGCAAGCGCACAGTCTCAGGAAACCACGGAGCCACGGCCATCACTTCGATGGAAGTAACGACTCCCTCCTGCACAGACTTGAGACAAGCCTCATTACTGGCATGAGAAGAACCCATGTCGTCAGCGCGGATAATCAAACGCGGATTATCGGCACAAACAGAAAACGTCAACTGTGCGGCGCACAGAACAGCAAATCCAAAAAAAAGTTTCTTTTTCATATTTCAAGCTAACATGAAGCAAATACGGGGAAAATATATCAAATCAGAAAAAATTATTCAATCATGCTTTGCATTAAAAACAAAAAAACTCCGGGAAAACCGGAGTTTTTCGTTTTATTTGCTACACCTGATTACCAGGGAGTAACAGGTTTATTTCCACCTGTCAGTGGATCAGTCTTGCCACGGTGATCCTTTTCAACTTTGTCCACAAATTTGTCATAGACATCATCGAAATTAGGATTGATCAAACCGCGTTCGATCTCACCATCTTCAACACTGATTTCTTTCTTGGCCTTGCCAGTGTTAGGACGATTGGCGCTGGCCACCTGGGTAGTAATACCAGCCTGGAGATTCGGATCAGTCGGAGCGACCGCATCGGAACCAACCGGCAGAGTCTGTCCAGCGGCCACAGGGATCAAACCTTTGGCAGTCTGCACATCCACAGCACCCTTTGTCACAATGACGGAACCATCGGCACCCACGGAGAATTCCGCGTTGCTGCCCTTGACGATCACGTCTCTGGAGGGGGTCTTGATGACATACTTGGAGGCACCATTCAGACCATTGACATTACCAGTCACACGACCCGTTGCGAGTCTGAGAGCGGTATCTGTCACATCCTGACCGCTTACTTTCTTGCTGTCAGCGGCATCCAAGGTCAATGTTGTGTTCTCGTTCAGGACAACCAGACTGTCAATGTTCGAGAGTCTGAAGGAAGCCAGAGAACCAACGGTGCTGCCTGTACGGAGGGTAGAACCCACTTTAACAGGTTTGTTAGCAGAGATTTTCTGCCATGCGCCACCTTTACCTAAACTCTCAACGACACCAGTTGTGCCGGTCAGGGTCGCGTCCTTCGCCTGGACTGCTACCGCAACAAGGAGAGCAGCCATCAAGGTTGCGCTCACCACAAAATTCTTAACGATTTTCTTCATAATCTAATTCTCTATTAAATTCGATGTAACTCTCGTTACCAAAACCACCCGAAGGATAGCTCTTTTTTGGTGATCTTGTCAATAGCCGAAAGCATTTTTTTTTATTTATTCAAACTTTTTTTGTTCACCTTGCCTCTGAGCGGCGATTTCATACCACTCTTTGGCGAAGTCATTCCCTTCATTTCTCAGATGGATCGAACGCTCCAAGTGCTTCACGGCCAGGTCATAATCCCCTCTATAGAGGGCACAGAACCCGTAAACCGCGTTGCTGTCGTGGCCGTCAGGACGTAAAGTCAGCATTTTATCCGCGTAAGGGATCGCATCATCCGCTCTGCCCTGCAGCGTCAACGCACCTGCCATTCCGCCGTAAAGCCGGTAATGATAAGGGTTATAGCGAATGGCCATACTGTAATATCCGATCGCGTGAACCAGTGCCCAGTCTCTTTCTTCTGGGTCTTCTGAATACATTCCCACGGTCAGCATCCGGCGACCGGCTTCCATTGCTGTATTCCAATTTCGTTCATCCAGTTTCACCGCCTGATCCAGCAGTTTCTGAGCTTCTTTATTGCTGATCCCCTCCGCTTCTGATGCTTTGACCAGATACGCTATGTGCGAGGTGTGGACCGCATCCCATACTAATATGAAGCTGAACAACACGATAAAGGTAGTTACCGCAATGCGGTTGGCTGAGGATTGTTTGATCCAGCAGGAGTCTTTGTAAAGGCGCACACAGCTAAGCAGAAAGGCAAACAGCACTACCGCCAGCATGGCATTGGCCGGGATGTGCATATTAAAGTCCACCGCCGAATGGATCAAAATGGCCAATATGGCACCCGCTACACCCAGGAACAAGGCGGAACGGGTACTGTCCTGGGGATTAAAGGATTCCCCTTTTCGGCGAACATACTGCCAAATTTTGAATACATCAATCCCGGCGGCAATCAGCAGCGCGGCCAGCAAAGCCACCCCCACCAAGCCCCATTCGATCCACAGCTGCAAGTAATCGGAATGTGCAAAGTAGGGATCGTCCTGAGTTTTATCTGTCAAATAGGAGTGGATCTGAGAAGCATAAGTGCCGGATCCCCTGCCAAACAGAGAGGTTTTGGAGGCCATTTCCAGGCTTGATTTGTAAATAGCACCCCTGCCTTCATCCAGCTGGGTGGTCGTCATGAGTTCACTGAAGCGTGTCTCCGCGTGAGGTTTACTCAACAGGAACCATGCCGCGGCCACGATCAGCAATGCCGCGGCCGCCAAAGCAGGAATACGGTACTTATGGCTGTTGAAGAGAGTCACTAAGATCAAAGCCACACCGCACAGTGATGCCACATATCCCGCACGGGAAACGGTCACAGCGATTCCTGCCAGTAAAACCAAAGAAGCAAAGCCCACCAAAATCTTCTGATACTGTTCAAGACGTCCGGCCAGCGTCAAAGCCAAAGCCAGGGGGATCGTCATTTCCAGAAATCCGGCTAAGTGATTGGGGCATATATAAGTACCGGAGGCACGGTGTACATAGACATCCGGCTGTTCGACACCTAAAATACTGGTAGAACCGGTCATGAACTGAGCCACCGCGTAGATGGAAATCATCGTTCCCACGCTGATAACAGCTAAAGCAAAGATCTTGGCGTATTTTCTATGCTTTAAGTTATTGACAAACAAAAAGAAAAGACAGACATACAGAAGCAGTTGGAGGGTATCCCGGCGAGCACTGTATTCGATGGGCGACTTAATATATTCAAAGAATCCATAAGCCAGGATCAGCAAGACTCCCCAAACCGCCGGAGTCGAAAAAAATCGGTGCGAATGGTTCAGCCACAAACGTCCTCCCCATAACAGCAAGGCCACTGCCGTCAACACTTCTGTGATGGAATACGACCAGACGAGGGTCCCGCCATAGGAGACTGGCATCAGGACAAACATCCCGACAAACAACCATAAGATGATCTGATCGAAAATCTTATCAAGAGTTCCGGAACGTCCTTTGGAATGGGAACGATGTCTGGAATGAGAGCGACGTTTCGACTTGGTACGCTCTTCCGATTTATTCTCTACTTTATCTGCAGTCATAAAGTGCCGGGTATCATACCATGTTTTTTCTTCTTCCAAAAGCCTAAAAAATGAAAATTACATTTCATTTCCATCTCTTTGTAAAGTAGAGTAGCCGGGCAAGGCGGCTTTGTCCTTTTTGGGGACGGGGCCGGGATGTGTGTTCTATGGATACTTATATCGCTTTAGGGTCTAATCTGGGCAATTCCGAAGCAGAAATCAACCGCGCGCGCGATTTTCTGCAAACGCTTGCATGTTCCCCTGTAAAATGCTCTTCTCTATGGTATTCTGAACCAATGGATTGTCCTCCCGGCTCTCCGATGTTTGTGAACGCGGTCATCGGGCTGGAGCTGTCCGCGGAGCTGTCCCCTGTCCGGCTTCTGGATCTGCTGCAGGATTACGAGATCCGCGCCGGCCGTCCTCATGATCATGGCCATAATCTGCCCAGGATCATTGACCTGGACATTATTTACTGCCGAAACATACAGATACAGTCCCCGCGGCTGACCCTGCCCCATCCGAGGGCAGAGGAACGGCTTTTCGTAATGGCACCTCTGGCAGAAATCGCTCCCGATCTGAAACTTACACCATGTTCTGAGACGGTGGGACAAATCGCGGCGCGTTTATCCGCAACACAAAAATGCCGCCGTTTACCCTAAATGTGAAACGGTAAGGGACGGGGTTCCCCAGTCGGTCTGTCTTTATTTAGTTTTCGCCTTCTTGGCAGCGGGTTTTGCTTTTTTCTTAGCCGGAGCCGCTTTTACCTTAGCATTTACTTTGGCCGGGGCTGTTTTTTTAGGAGCCGTTTTCTCTGACTTCTTGGCGGCTTTTGAAGTTTTGGCTTTTTTCTTTTTGGCGGGAGCCGGACGATTGATCTTGGCCAGGGTGTCGTTCACAATGCCCATATCCAGGATGCTCTTGAAAAGATTCAGCTCATGGATACGTTCCAGCAGGACTGTCATTGCCCACAAAAAACCGGTGTGCGGACTCTGCTCCCACATGTGCCACTGCAAAAGCTCTACGACCGAGGTGAACAGGGAGTAATTGCCCGTATGCAGTGTGTACATGAGCAATTCCCCATAGCGCGAGGAATTCAAGACCACCTGACCTGACAGGGAACAGTTTTCCAGTTCCTGTGTAAAAAGCGCGATGGCGCAGTTGATGTCCTTGCGGTAGTCCAAAATATCTTTCTTTTGGATCTCCGAAAGAGATTTGTCCAGGAGCGGTGTCACTTTTTTTACGATATCTTTTTTCTGCATAAGCCAGTAGCTTTCAAACTGGAGAGAAGTCTAACTGTTTGGCAGTGGTTTGACAACTCTATTTCTCGTTTTTTCAAAATTTAACCATTTCCAAAACATTTAAAAAAATCCAATCATTGTCAGCCAAAGGATTTTCTGCAATACTATGGCTGGTTCTGTCAGCGGACGGACAGAACATCAGAAGTATCGTTTATGGGGTTTGGAGAGCTGTCAGGCGCGATCATATTGTTGGCTTTGCTGGGACTGGGGTTTTATTGCTCACTGGCAGAGACGGCCATCTTTGCGCTGAAAGGCAATCACATACAAAGGATCCGCGAAAAGAATCCCAAACGGGCGGAATTGATCCTGGGGTTTCTGAAAAGCTCCAAAGAGACGCTGGCAAGCCTGACTTTTTTCAATAATGTGGCCAATTTCGGAGTGGCGGCGACATCGCTGTGCATGTTCCTGAACCACTATAATCATCACCACTGGGTGCTTTTGTCGCTCGTGGTAATGATCGTGGGGTGCGAGATCTTTCCCAAAACAGTAGCCATCCGGCACCCGGAGATATGGTCTCTGAGGGTCGTTTCCATATTGAAGATACTCACTTTTCTGACCTCACCCTTTCAAAGAAAACAGAGCCCAATGCCGTCCCAAAAGGAGATCACGGATCCCTCCGCGGGTCCGACCTCCAAGCTGTCCATTGATGAGTATCAGGAACTGCTGGAACTGGCCTGTTTGCAGGGCGGAATGAAACGCGAAGAAAAGAACCTGATCATGCGCATCATTTCGCTGGATCTGAAGACCGCCAAGGACTGTATGAAACTGCGCTCGCAGATAGATTGTGTCCCCGCTGATGCCGGTTATGAGGAAATGGTGCGGTTCGCCCGTGAGCATCCCCACCGTTTTCTGCCCATGTACGATGAGGAGAGCAATGACATCCAAGGTGTTGTGAACGTGAGAGAGCTGTTGTCGCTGCCGCGGGAGAGAATGGAAGAGTCCATCCACATGCTTCCCAGTGTTCCTGACAGCATGAATCTGCTCCTGCTGCTGAAGAATTTACAATCCAAACCCATCAAAATGTTCGCGGTCCGGGATGAATTCGGGGAATTCTCCGGCATTCTGACGCTGGAGGATATTCTGGAAGAAGTGATCGGCGATATCCGCAGCGAAGCTGAAGAAAACGACAGCTACATTGAACAGGAATCCGCGAACACCTGGAAAGTCAGCGGTACTCTGCCTGTTGAAGAACTGCTGACGATATGCCCCGAAATCAAAGTGCCGGAGCATATCCAGACAGCCGCCGGGCTGTTGCTCTACACACTGGAGATCCTTCCTCAGCCGGGACAATCCGCGCGCTATGGCAATTATCAGCTGACGGCGGTTTCCGTGGAGTTTGCCCGTATCCGGGAGATCCGCGTTACCCGGCTAGCGACCGGTATTCCGGGGAAAGCTCTCAGTCGGATCAAAAAACAGGAGGCGCTATGAGTCCTATACTGACCTCTTTTATTCTATTTCTCACCCTGTCAGCCGCCTTTCTCTTTTCGGGAATGGAGGCCGGGATGGTGGCGATCAATCCGCTGATCCTGCACCGCAAAGCCCGTGAAGGGAAGCGATCCGCCCAAAAGCTGCTGCATTACCTGAAAAAGCCGGAAATGTTCCTGTGGACGAATCTGGTCGGAGGAACGACCTCTAATTTCCTTTCGGTCTGCATCCTGACCAAGATCGCCCACTATCATTTCTGGGAAAGCAATCTGCTGTTTTTCGCGGCATGTCTAATCCTGAGCATGATCGGACTTTATTTCCTGGCGGATCTGCTCCCCAAGATCATTTTCCGCCGGAAGCCTATTTTCTTCTGCACCATCACTCTGCCCTTCTTCCGTGTGGCGTATATCCTTCTCTATCCGCTGATCAGTGCCGCCATCAAGCTGGTCACTATCATCTTCTGGCACTCCAAAGAACCCTACTACCAAAGAATGCTTTCCAACCGGGCAGAGCTGCGCCGGCTGATGGAAAATTCTGATCCGGATATCACCACAGAAGAGCGTTTGATGATCAGTCATGTGATGGATTTCTTTGACAAAACCGTGCGCGATCTGCTCATTCCTATGGAAAAAGTGAAATGTCTCCCCTCCACCACAACTCTGGCGGAAGCAAAAGATTTCGCGTCCAAAAATACTCCCATTCATATTCCCATTTATCAGGTCAACTCCAAAGGAAAACAGCATATCCTGGGGATCCTTTCGATAAAGATGGCGATCCTTTTGGACGAGAGCAAAAGTGAATGCCCGGTCACAGATTTCATTCAGCCGCCCGTCACGATGAGTCCCGCGCTGCATTTGAAAGAGGCACTCAAAAAATTACAAAAGACCGGCCAGCGCATGGCGGTGGTCATTGATGAAAACGGTACAGAGCTGGGAATCATCACTCTGAGGGATGTACTCGGCGCTGTTTTTGGAAAATCGAATTTGTAGCGATATGATACTCTCCCCCATCTTAGCCGATATCATCACAAACTTTCCCGATATTGAAGTAGCGGAAGAAGTAACCCGCGGACTGGAATGGTACGTTCTGATCCTGGTCAAGTTCATCGCGGTTTTCCTGCTCATTGCGATGAACGCGTTCTTTGTCGCCGCGGAATTCGCCATTGTCAAGGTGCGTGAAACACAGCTGGAACCCTTGATCAAAGCCGGCGATAAGCGAGCCAAAACCGCGCGTTTCATCATCCATCATATCAATCCGTTTCTGAATACAACACAGGTGGGCGTGACGCTGGCCAGTCTGGGACTGGGCTGGATCGGCGAACCGGTCTTTGCCGCCGTACTGGAACCTGTCATGGAGCTGCTGAATATCCAAAACGCGGCACTGACTCACACGCTTTCTTTCGCGGTAGGATTCTCCATTATCACTTTTCTGCATATCATCCTGGGTGAATGCACTCCCAAGACGGTCTCCATTTCCAAGCCAATGGAAAGCACGCTTTTTGTCTCACGGCCTCTGCGTTTATTCTACACGATTTTTTATCCCGTCATCTGGCTGCTAAATGAATCCTCCATCTGGATGCTCAAAAAAATAGGACTCAGCAGTGTGGATGAAACGGAAAGCGCCCACTCCGAGGAAGAGCTGAAACTGCTGCTGGCCGGGGATGATCATAAAGTGCCCGCCGGACGCAATATCGTTCTCAACGCTTTTGATCTCAAACATCGGCTCGCCCGCGAGATCATGACGCCGCTTCGGAACATCGTCGAATTCAGTACCGAGGATTCCATTGAAAAGGCAATCAGCATCGCGGAATCTTCCCGACGCTCCCGGTTCCCGCTGTGTGTCCAGGGCGATCTGGATCAGATCCTGGGAGTGATCCATATCAAAGATCTCTATGCCATGCGCCATAAGGTGAAGAGCGTATCCGAGCTGAAGCCTTTCCTCAAAAAAGCGCTCTTTGTTCCGGAAAACGCGCATCTGGAAAAACTCCTCTTCCGTCTGGTGGATGCCAAAACTCACTTCGCCGTGGTGATTGATGAATACGGCGGAACTATCGGCATTGTCACGATGGAAAACATCCTCGAAGAATTGGTCGGCCAAATCCAGGACGAGTTTGACAAGGAAAATTATCTGATCCAAAAGATCGGCGAGGATGAATGGGAACTGGCCGGGATCACTCCGATTCATCAGCTGGAGGAAATTATTTCTCAACCTTGTGAAATCGAGAATGCCGCTACTGTGGGTGGTCTCGTCACGGAGATGCTTTCTAAAGTCCCGACAGCGGGACAAACTGTTACATTGGGTCCATGGGAGCTTACCGTTCAAAAAGTGGAAACCGATAAACGAGTGGAAACACTCAGGCTCAAACGCATAGATCAAAATAATAAAGAAGAATCATGATCAGCAGAAAACAATTAAAAGACGTCACGCGTATCGTTATCAAGCTGGGGACGGGTGTCATCACCAATTCCGACAAGCACCCCGACCTGCCCCGGATGGTTCATCTGGCCAGCCAGGTGAATGAGCTCCGCCGTATGGGTAAGGAAGTGGTCATCGTTTCATCCGGCGCGGTAGCAGCGGGCCGTCATGTGCTGGGATTTAAAAGCAAACCCACCGAGCTGGCCGATCTGCAGGCTTGCGCCGCCGTGGGACAATGCAGTCTGATGTCCATTTATCAAAAGCTGTTCTCCATTTACCAGATCAACATCGCGCAGGTGCTGCTGACTCATGACGATCTGGAAGATCATGACCGCTATCTGAATGTGCGCAGCACACTGCAGTCGCTCATCCAGAATCAGATCGTGCCCATCATCAATGAAAATGACACGGTCTCGGTGGAGGAATTGAAGTTCGGCGACAACGACCGTCTGAGCGCGCTGGTGGCTTCGCTGCTGCCGGCTGATCTGCTGATCCTTCTGACAACGATCGATGGTCTGATGCAGGACTTTGGTCAGCCGACTCAGAAACTGATTCCCAATGTGGAAAAGATAGATGACACGATCCGCGTCCTGGCCTCCGGCACACGCAGCGACACGGCCGTGGGCGGAATGAAAACCAAAATCATGGCCGCCGAAATCTCCACCCGATCCTGCATCCCAATGCTGATCGCGGACGGACGCAAACGGGATATCCTGCCCCAACTGATCCAGGGCGAAGAGATCGGAACGCTTTTCCAGCCCGATGATGATTTTCTGCCGGGGCGCAAGCGCTGGATCGCCTTCTGCCACTATCCCAAAGGCTCCCTAATCGTGGATCAGGGCGCGCATGAGGCCATCGTCCAACGTGGCAAAAGCCTCCTTTTCCCCGGTGTGCGCGCAGTGCATGGCGATTTTTCGGAAGGAGATGTGGTCAGCATCAAGGATGAACGAAACCGCGAGTTCGCGCGCGGCATGGTCGAGATCTCTTCCACCAAGTTGAAGCTGAACGAACCGCCCGCGGAGGAGGTCATCCACCGCAACAATCTGGTTTTACTTTGATACTATGGAAAATAAGAACGATCTTCAGGATATCGAAAATCTTTTGAAAATTATGGCCCGTCTGCGCGCTCCCGACGGATGTCCGTGGGACAGGGCTCAGGATCACCACTCCATCGCTCCCGATCTGCTGGAAGAATCTGCCGAACTGCTGGAGGCTATCGAAACCAATGACGACACGGAAATGCTGGAAGAGCTGGGCGACTTGCTGTTGCAGATCGTCTTCCACTCCCAGCTGGCCAAAGAACGGGGCGCGTTTGGATTTCACGATGTCGTCCGCGTTCTCAGCGAAAAACTCATCCGCCGCCATCCTCATGTCTTCGGCAACTCCAACGCGAAGGATATCGATGTCATCTGGGAACAGTGGGAACGCATCAAGAAAGAGGAAAAATCCGGCACGGATCACGAACGCAAGTCCGCACTGGACGGCATCCCGCCTACTCTCACGGCGCTGATGCGCGCGCAGAAACTCTTCAAAAAGGCGAACAAGGCCAAGCTGCTGGATCCGGCGGAGATTCCTTCTGCCGATGCCATGACTCAGGAACAGATGACACAGGAGCTTTTCCGGATCGCCCAGATCGCCCAGCTAAACGGATGGGACGCGGAATCCCTGCTGCGCAATGAAACACGTCGGCGCGAGGCTGATTACCGCGAACGCGAATCTTCCGGCAAAAAATAGTTTTCCACAAAATGTCTGACTATTATGTCCCCGGCAAAGAACGTGCTTCCAAGGTCCGCCAGCTTTTTCAGCGGATCGCCGGACGGTATGATCTGATCAACGATATCCAAAGTCTGGGGCTGCACCGACTGTGGAAACGCAAGCTGGTGCACCAAGCCTCGCTGCATACTTCGGCGGAGACTCTGCGTCCGCCACTGGCTCTGGATCTCTGCTGCGGCACGGGTGACATCGCTCTGGCGCTGGCACGGCACGGATTCCAGGTCCATGGTGTAGATTTCAGCGAAAAAATGCTGGAGATCGCCCGCGAACGCACTCCTTCCGAATTGGTTCAGCGCGTCCGCTGGTCGTGTCAGGATGTGCTCGCCCTTTCCGAACCGAACGGCACTTACGACCTGATCACCTGCGCCTACGGACTGCGCAATATCGCCGACATCCCGGCTGCGGTCGCATTGATACACCGTCTGCTCAAACCCGGTGGCCAGCTGCTGATCCTGGAATTCGGCAAACCGGAAAATCCGATTCTCAAAACCTTGTTCCGTCTCTATTTGAAAATGGTTGTTCCGCTCTTCGGTCTGATCTTCTGCCGCGACGCAGGCGCTTACTCCTACATCCTTGACTCGCTGGACCACTACCCGGCCCAGCGCGGCATTGATGAACTCCTCCGCCATCAGGGCTTCATCCAAACCTCCTGGCAGAACATCATCGGCGGCACCATGTCCCTCAGCACCGCCTTCAAAAAACGGTAAAATATCGCTGCTTCTTCGTGGTCATTTGATTCGACACCCGAATATGATCACATTATGATTTGAAAATCTACTCCTTATTATGGGTATCCATCCAGATGGTGACGGGGCCGTCATTGGTCAGGGAGACCTGCATGTCCGCACCGAACTCTCCGGTTGGGACCGGTTTGCCGGTCAGCTCTTCCAGTTTGCGGACGAACGCTTCGTAGAGCGGGATAGCTACCGCGGGCAGCGCGGCTCCGGTATAGCCGGGACGATTCCCCTTTTTGGTGCTGGCAAACAGGGTGAACTGGCTCACGACCAGGATCTGTCCGTCCACATCGCTCAGGGCCAGGTTCATCAGTCCTTTTTCGTCGCTGAAGATCCGCATCCGGGCCACTTTGCCGGCCAGCCAGTCCACATCCTCCGGGGTGTCATTGGGCGCTACACACACCAAAACCAGCAAACCTTTGCCGATCTGGCCTTTCACCTGTCCACTGATACTGACACTGGCTTCTGAAACTCTTTGGATAACTGCTCTCATTTTTTGAATAGGGTCTGAAACAAAAAATTTCCTTCCGATCTCCCCGTTCCATGCCGGATAAAATCAGAAGGAAATTTTTTAAGCGATCGCTACATCCATCTCTGAAGCTGTTCCTTCACGATGCCCAGAATGATGATCAGCACAGCCATGATGGAACCGCCGGCGATCACACCCGAAGCGATCGGGAAATTGAATTCTTCCGTGAAAGATTTCTTGGTGCGTTTGCCAACTTCCACGATCAGCGCGCCGATCGCGAAGAGCAGACCGTAATACCAGTGGAACGTCCAGGACAAGCCCAGAGCCGTTGGAGCCGGCAGGAATTTCTTGGTCTTGGGCCAGAAATACATGACCAGCGTCAGAATGATGCCCACCGCCAGACCAATCCCGATGGACCATAACTGGATACGATGCATGTGACTTAAACCGCCGCTCATTGCCTCGGCCACAGCCTTCCAGGTCTGTCCGCCGGGAGCCGGGAACTGTGTTCCGCCCAGCTCGACTTTTTTCACCATCAGCTGGAAGCCCAGCACCGAAAAGATCGTGCCGGAGAAAATGCCCAGGAACTGTGCCAGAAACTGCTTCCGGGGATTCGCGCCCAGCAGATAACCGCTCTTGATATCCGTGAGCAAGTCCGCTGAGGCCAAAGCCGCGCCGGCCGCGATATTTGCGCTGGCCAGGTTCAGATCCACCGCGCCGGGTCCCGGAGGCGTGATCGCGCCGTAAGTCAGCTGCACGACCTTGCCCATCGCGCCCGTGGGGGTGATATCCGTCTCACCCGTGACACGCGAGGCCACCAAAGCCAGGAAGAAAGTCATCACCACCGCCAGAGCCGAAGCCCACCAGGCCATACCAAAAGTGTAATGCGCCAGGATCGCCAACGCCGTAAAACCAACCACCTGACCGATCACGAACCAGGACATCGGCGCTTCCAGCTTGTCGATGATGCTCTCCTCCTTCTTCTTGGAAGAGAACAGACTGCCCAGCGAAGAAAAAGAATTCAAAATGCTGCGCCACTGCAGCAGGAAAGAAAGAATACCGGCGGCCACCATGCAGGACGCGCCGCCCCACAGCGACCATTGGACCAGTTCACGGTAGCTGGCAGTCTCTGAAACCAGCCCTTTGGACTGAATATACGGAATAAAGATACACCAGCAAAGCGTTCCGCCAAAAAGCATACTCAGGGAAACACGCGTTCCGGTGATGGCACCCGCCGCCAGGAAGATCGGATCCCAGGAAAGCTCCACCGTGCGGTGCTGCCAGACATCCGGAAGCAGCTTGTTATTGACCCAGGTCACCAGCTTTTCCAGATTCCACATCCCCTCCTTGATCAGATCCATACCCGTCATCAGGAATTGGCTGATCGCGGCTACGACCGCGCCTGCCAGCAGAGCGATACCGGCCCGGATCCCCTTCTCACCGCCGGAGGAATGCAGCACGTTCAGTGTTTCGGCCGCCGCGGTACCTGTGGGGAACGGCAACTGCTCCACATTGATCATCTGGCGCTTCATCGGGATGGCCATCGTCACACCCAGCACCGCCATAAAGAAGACCCAGCACAGCAGCAGACCCGTGTTCATCGTCTCGCCATGGATCATCACCAGCGCGGCAAACGCCGAGACCAGTGTACTGCCCGTGGAATAACCGGAAGAACTGGCCGCCGACTGCATACAGTTGTTTTCCAGAATGGTCATCGGCTCTTTGGTCCATCCCATTTTCTGGAAAGCCGTCCACAAAGTATAAGAAAGGATGCAGGCCGTCAGCGTCACACCGAAGCCCCAGCCCGATTTCAATCCGATATAAAGATTTGTAATGGAAAGGATACTGCCTAGAACCGCGCCCGTCACAACAGCCCGGACGGTCAACTGTTTCATGGAGTCTCCACGATAAACTTGTTCGTACCACTGTCGTTCGATTTCCTCAGGAGTACCAACAAACTTCTGTTTAGGGATACAATACTCTTTCATGTATCAGCGGCTATCATATCCGGCTTAACAGCACGGAGCAATAAAAAAGAGAGCATCCCTGCTCTCTCGTTTTGAAAAGATATCTCTCTTATTCTCTTTTAATAAAAGAGTTATGGATTCTGTGAAGACGATTCGGCTGCGGGCGCAGTCTCAGAGGCATCTTTCTCCTCCGGAGCGGGTTCCGTCCGTTTATAGGCATCCGCGGACAATCCCAGACGCACTCTCAGCGCGTCCGCCAGCAGCGGTTCATTCTCGTCCGCCAACTGCAGGAACTGCTTGAGAGCCTCCTCACGCATACTCTGGAACGGCGGCAGACCGACACGCTCCTGCACAGATTTATCATCATTGGTGGCAGCATCAAATTTCTTCCAAACCTTCACCGCCATAGCGGCATAACCGGTGGCCTCCTCCTCCTGATCTAAAGCCAGTGAGTAGAAGGAGCTTTCCAGCAGACCTTCCAGGATGCCGCGCACACGATCCGGGGAATTGTCGCCAATATCCTCCGCGACACGTTCCACCACAAACTCATCCAGCGCGATCTTATCCGGCGTGGAAGTCGGATCCCCTGTCAGAAGAGCCTGATCAGGATAAAGTTCAGCAAACTCTTTGAAATACTTGGCAGACTCGCTGATGCGGTTATAGCTGTAGAGAAAATAAATTGCGTCTTTCAGGAAATTCTTGTGTGCCTTGAGGATATGATCCCGGTATTCCGGATCCTGCTCGGCAAATTCACGATATGCCTTGTCGGTATTGGGGATCGCGTCCAGATTGCAGCGCACCTCATACGTCTTACTGAAACGGTTCTCCACCAGACGGCCCCGATGGAAGGAAAGCAACATCGGTTGATAAATGGCTCGTCTCAAAGGCATCAGATCCGCTTTGGGATCACATTTTTCCAGTCCCACAGAAGCCCAGTAGATAGCGTGAGATTCGGGCAGTCTCCACTCCAGAGGTCCAAACTTGTCATCCACCTTCTTCATCATGACCGGGTCGAGCTTGTACTCTTCTTTCATCCGGCGGACTGTTTCTTTCTGCTCGTCCGTGGTCGGGTTCAGGATAGCGTCCCAATCCACTTTCTTACCCAAAAGATCTTCCATTTCTTTGGCCCAGAAAGTTTTGTAGTAAGCATGGCAGTCATCCAGGTAGTATCCGATCTTGTGCTGGAAGAGCCAGGCCAGTTCCCGATACATATCCGGGCTCTTGGGATTATAGATCAACCCCTCATCCCGCAGCATCTTGATGCCGGCATAGACCCAGTGCCAGCGCTGAGCCGGGTCACTGAACTTGATGGAAATATTGTAGGCCAGATTCCACGCCTGCCAGTCCCAGACGGCGGCAAAGGTCGGTTCCAGCTTGGTGATCCAATCGGCCAGCTGGATGGTCTCAAAATACCGATCCTGATCGCCCAAATCGGTCATACGCGTCCACAACACGTTGACGATCAGCCCTCTGAATCCGCCCAGCGCTACAGTCGTAAAGGCCAGCATCGGAGGCGCATTATCCAGCACTGCCAGACGGGTCAGCCCCATCTCGGACCGCTCACGGTTGATGGTTTTCTGTAAAAAATGACATGTGGACAGTGCCGCTATCACGATGGCAGCCGTCACAACTTTGACCAGCTTAGAACTCATACTAGCCCTGGCCTCCTTTCACTAAAGCCAGCTCCCTTCGGGTAAAACAATACATCCCCAGCGCGGCAAAAAGTCCGCCCATCACCACAACGACCTGCAGCACAGCCCGGATCAGCATTCCCCAGGTCACTGTTCTGCCGGAGCTCAACAATTCCACCGGCGAGAACCCGCGCACGATGTCCGTCACATTCTTCAAGCCTTTGAAAATCACGACCGATACACGATCCAGTGCTGTCTGTTTCTCGATCTTGCCTGTTTCGTGATCCACACCGGTCACGCCGCCTTCCTCGATCACCTGCGTCATCGTCCCGGTGGAAAGTCCCAGGATCAGAACGAACGCTGCGAAGAACGCCGCCACCGGGAAGGAAAGGAAACTGGAAGCCGAAAGACCGACAGCCGCCAGCAGTCCCAGCCAGCAGAAGAGGATCGAAAGACCCTTCACATAGTTGATAAAGAAGCCCCCCTGACGATAGAGGATCTCCAAGCCGTCGTTCATGTCGAAAAAGAAGGTATCATTCTGGTCATTGATGAATCGAACCTGTACAAATCCTTTTTCATCTATCAGATTGGGAGGCACTTCTATCTCCTGTGAGACGTTGGGTGTCATCATGATCACTGTACGCCACGACTGAGGAGAATTCATGGGTCCCACCTCCCACATCATCGGGAAGGAACGGGTGTCCTCAAAGGTCGAGGTATGGCTCATGGCGATAAATTTTGTTTTCAGGTACAGAGGTTTGTCCTTCAATTTATTGGCCGCCATTCCCAGCGGAATATTCCAGACACGCATGTGACCTTCGGGAACGAGCTGGTACTGATATTTCAGCATTTCACGTATCTGTTTCTTCAGCTGAGCCTTATCCACTTCACCCTGAGTGGAACCTTCCGTCATTTTCTGCTGGAAGATATTTTCAACATCCTGTGTCAGATCCACCGGAGCCTCTTTGGCAGAACCTCTGGCCACAAAAATCTCATTTTGAAGAACATGCTTCTGTTTTTCATTCAGCCTGGCAGAGCGGTACTGGAGCAGTCCCAGGATCACGCCTCCCGCGATAGCCAGCAACAGTGCGTTGATCGTCATCACGCCCAGCCACTTACCGAACCAGATCTTCCAGCGGGAAACGGGCTTGACCACCAGCATCTGGATGCGGCAGTCTTCGATATCCTTTGCCAGCAGACTGCACGAAAGCCACAAGGTGGAAAGCGCCAAAGTGGTCACCGTCAGCCCCAGAGAATAGGTCAGCAGGATCTGAACGAATCCGCGGGCTGTTCCATCATCCTTGAGCAGAAGCGGTAAAGCGGACACTGCTAAAACCAGGAACACCGCCAGCAGCGCCACGATCTTGAATCGAAAGGCCGACTTGACTGTGAGTTTCGCTATGGCATAGATCGGCTTCATTTATTTCTCCTTCTTGCCCAGCAGACCGGAAAGCTTTTCGTTGGCTTTGCTCATATCTTTCTTGTTCTCAACGATCGGCGCAGCCGGTTTCTGAGCCGGAGCGGCCGGTTCCGTCTTATTCAGCAGCGTTTGCAAACGTTTGGATATCTCTTCTTTTGTTTCCTTTTGGACAGGAGCTGGTTCAGCCGGTTCCACGGTCGGTTTCGAGCTGCTCAGTCTCTCCAGAATGCGGTCTTTCTTGGCAGGCTCGCCGCTGCCGCTGCGCAGATACTCCGCCACGTTGCCGCCGGAGGTCGCGCCCGAAGTCTCCTTCGCGCTGGAGCGGGCCTTGCGCACCACATCCAGGAAGTAACTTTCCAAATTCTGTGTAGGTGAATCCACCAGAACATCTTCCGCTCCTTTATTCAGATCCGCGCGAATGATGCTCAAAACTTTTTCCAAAGTCTCACGTCCCAGAACGGGAGTCGTGATGCGCAGACGGTCCGGTGTGGAAAGCAGCTCTTTCAAAGTGCCGATAGCCTGGATCTTGCCGCCGTAGTAGATCACCACCCGGTCGCAAACATCCTCCACATCAGCCAGCAAGTGACTGCTCAGGATGACGGTCTTGCCGCGGCGCGCCAATTCGATGATCAGATCCTTGACCTCACGGCAGCCGATAGGATCCAGTCCCGAAGTCGGTTCATCCAGAATGATCAGATCGGGATCGTTGATCAGCGCCTGAGCCAGACCGATGCGGCGCTGCATACCTTTGGAAAATTCACCCACTGTTCTGCGGCGAACCTTATCCAGTCCAACCATTTCCAAAAGCTGTTCCGCGCGTTGCCTACGCTCGCCGGAGGTCAGATCGAACAAACTGCCGAAAAAGTCCAGCGTCTCCGCGCTGTCCAGATAGCGGTACAGATAAGATTCCTCCGGAAGATAACCGATACGGCGCTTGGTGGCAACATGACGGGTCGAGTGGCCAAAGACTTCGATATGGCCACGCGTCGGATTGAGCAGTCCCAGCAGCAGCTTGACCGTGGTGGATTTGCCCGATCCATTAGGTCCCAG
>JAFZAR010000097.1 GCA_017557085.1 Verrucomicrobiota bacterium
GCCAGCGATGAGAACTGGCAATGGCATGAAGGTCCCGTGCTGGATTCCAATATCTACGCGGGCGAGATCTATGACGCTAACAAAGAAGTCAAAGACTGGTGCAGCGCGGCAGGTTCTTCAGAGGGCTGGGAAAAAGCAGTGCTTGCGGAGAATCATCCGCCGCGGCTGGTTTCTCAAATGATGGAACCGATGCGCCCGGTCGAAGTGAGAAAAGCAGTTTCCATCAAAAAAAGCAAAGACGGAAACTGGATCTTTGATTTTGGAGAAAACATCACGGGCTTTCCTGAGATCTGCGCGGAGCAGCCAGCGGGAACTCACTGGGTCATGAAGATGAGCGAGGATCTGGATAAAAACGGGGAGATGGATTATACCTCCACGGGTGTTTTCGCGACAGGCTGTGTTCAGAAGGATGAATATATCTTCAAAGGCGAAGGCGTGGAAAAATGGCGGCCGCGTTTCACTTATCACGGCTTTCGTTATTTGGAGCTGAGCGGCTGCAATGTCCAGCCGAAGAACGAGTGGATCATTGCGCATACGATGCACAGCGATGTGAAGGTTCGCGGTCACTTTGAATGCTCCGATCCGCAGATCAACCGTCTGCACAAAATGGCGGTGCGCACGATGCTCAATAATTTTCAGGGTATCCCGACAGACTGTCCGCATCGTGAGCGCTGCGGTTGGCCGGGGGATACTCATGCGTATGTCCGCGCGGCAAATTTGAATTTCGGGATGCAGTCGTTCTGGAATAAATATCTGTTCGATATTCGTTCTTGCGCGGATAAGCAGATCCCGATGGAGATTTTCCATAATCTGGGAAATACGAATTTTTACTTCAGTCCCAAGCCGTCCGGGATCCCCTTCATGATCGCGCCGGGCAAACGTCTCTGCGGAGCGGCCTCGCCGGACTGGGGAACAGCGGTCACACAGCTGCCGTGGTATGGCTATGTCTATTTCGGCGACAAAGAACTGCTGGCACGATTCTATCCGGATATGAAAAACTGGGTGGATTATATTTCCATCATTGCGGAGGAGGGAATCATCACCAAAGGACTGGGCGACTGGTGCCCGCCGGAAGGAAATGAAACGATAGACTGTCCCATTGCGCTCAGCTCAACGGCGTTCCATTATCTGGATCTGGTGCTCATCGCGGAGGCGGCCAGGATCCTGGGCTATGATAAAGATGCCGTTTTTTACAGGGCACAACGTGATTTCATAAAGAACAAAATCATTGAAAAATTCTATGACAAGGAAAACGCGACATTCGGCTCTCAGACGGCGGACTCGCTGGCGCTGGATATGGGCTTTTCCCCGAACGGGGCGGAGTTCAAGATTTCGGATTCCATCGTAAAAAATATCAATGAAAAATACAGCGGTTTTATGCACTGCGGCGTTTTTGGTTTGGCTCGTCTGGGTCACGCGCTGAGCGATTACGGCAACGCGGAACAAGCTTGGAAGGTTTTCACAAAGACTGGCACTCCCAGCTTTGAGGCGATGTGGAAGATTTGGGACGCGACGACTCTCTGGGAATCGCTGCCCATCTGGGAGAAAGATTACATCGGCAACGCTTCTAAGGATCATCC
>JAFZAR010000098.1 GCA_017557085.1 Verrucomicrobiota bacterium
CCGCTGATACTGATCACATTCTGTACCTCCGGCAAGCTATAGAGATATTTCTCCACCTTTTCCATATAGGCCTGAGTTCTTTCCAGGCTGGAACCCGGCGGCAGCATACCGACACCGAAAATAACGCCCTGATCCTCCGAAGGCACAAAAGAGGTCGGAGTCGTCATAGCCAGCTTCAAAGCTCCAAAATAAAGCCCGCACAACAGCAGCAGACAAATCACTACTCTGCGGATCAGAAGCGCGGACAGCGCCTGATAACCACGGGTCGTCTTTTCAAACGCCTTATCAAACCAGCGTGAGAAAATCGCTATAGGACTCTTGCTGTCCTTTTTGCGCGGACGCAAGATCATCGCGCATAAGGCCGGTGTTAAACTCAACGCCACAAAAGCGGACAGCATCACCGAAACCGCCAGAGTGATAGCAAATTGTTTGTAAAGCATTCCCGTGATACCTCCCAAAAAGGCCACAGGAATGAACACCGAAACCAGCACCAGTGCGACACCTACTACCGCACCGGAAACGTCTTCCATAGCCGCGAGTGTAGCCTGCAAAGGTGTTTTCCCCTTGCTTAGATACAATTCTACCGCTTCCACAACGACAATAGCGTCATCCACCACGATACCGATAGCCAGCACCATGGCAAACATTGTCATAGTATTGATGCCGAATCCCAGCGGACCAAAGACCGCAAAGGTCCCTACAATGGAGATCGGAACCGCAATCACAGGAATGATCGTCGCCCGGAAATTCCCCAGGAAAACGAAAACAACGATGAAAACCAGTCCAAACGCCTCAAAAAGCGTTTCGATCGTTTCATGGACAGAAGCATTGATAAACACGGTGCTGTCATAGGCAAACTCAAAATGCAGACCTTCCGGAAAATTCTTCTCGATCTCCGCCACTTTTTGGCGCACCAGCTTAGCCGTGGCCACACCATTGGCATCTGACAACTGATAAACAGCCATCAGGGCTGCATCCCTCTGCATATAGTGACCGGAAGACTTATAAAGACGGCTGCCCAGTTCCACATCGCCTAGATCCTTTGCTCTCAGCATAGAGCCATCCTGATCCGCGCGAATGATGACATCACCAAACTCCTGTTCTTCCACCAGACGGCCTTTCATTTTCACCGTCTTGGAAAAAGCCGTTCCCGGCAGAGCCGGCGGGTAACCGATCTGCCCGCTGGCGGCTTCACGGTTCTGCTCGGAGACAGCACTATACACATCACTGGCATCCACACCCATCTGAGCCATTTTATCGGGATTGAGCCAATAGCGCATGGAATAATCCTGAGCCGTGAACAAGCTGACATCACCCACACCTGTCACACGTTTCAGCTCCGTGACGATATTCAAATAGGCATAATTGTTCAGAAAGACCGAATCATATAAGTCCGCCTTGTCCTCATCCGCATACAAAGCCCCCATCAAAAGGATGTTTGGGGATTGCTTGGTGATCGTGATACCCTGATTGACCACTTCGGAAGGCAGAGAAGCCTGAGCCTGGGAAACACGGTTCTGAACATCCACAGCCGCGATATCCAGATCTTTTCCTGTTTCAAAAACGACATTGATGACCGAGCGGCCATCATCCGTGTTAGAGGAGTACATATAGATCATCCCCTCCACACCATTCATCTGCTCTTCAATGGGACGGGCAACCGTATCTTCCACCACGCGGGCATTAGCACCGGGATAAGTAGCCGTTACACACACCGTAGGCGGCGCGACATTCGGAAACTGCGCCACCGGCAGTCTGGTTAAACTCACCAGGCCCATGATCAGGATCACAATGGACATTGCCATCGCGAAAACTGGGCGGTAAATGAAAAACTTTGCCATAATACTTTCCGTCTGAGTTGAAACTAAG
>JAFZAR010000099.1 GCA_017557085.1 Verrucomicrobiota bacterium
CACCTCCTGCCAGCAGACGGGTGAGTTCTCGATGATCTTTTCATTCACCAGCGCTTCCACCTGACTCAGCTGTTCGGCTGTCAGAGGCTGACTGTTGAAGTCGAAAGTAAATTTATCCGGTGTGACCGCAGAACCTTTCTGCACGACGTTTTTCCCAACAATGGAATGCAAAGCCCAATGCAGCAGATGTGTCGCGGTATGGTTGCGTTCGATCGCGCGGCGTCGTTTCACGTCCACCGACAAACGGGCAGACGTATTGAAATTCTCCGGCAGTTCTTTGTCCCAGCCTGCCAGCGCGCAGTCCCTGGCGGAAAGTTTCAGGAAGAAAGTCGTTCCGCGCTTGACCGTGTCCACCACATGGATCGGAAGAGAGATGCCTTCGATCTCGATAAAGCCGGTGTCACCTACTTGGCCGCCCATCTCCGCGTAGAAGGAGGAAACATCCACCGCGGCAAAATAATCTTCTTTGTCGTTCGTCTTTTTCTTGAACAAGGAAACCACCCGGCACTCGGTCACATCGTGATCGTATCCCACAAATTGGGTAACGATATCCAGACCGGTATCCACTTCGACCACGACCTTCTTTTGAGCCGCGCGGGCGCGTTTGCGCTGTTCTTCCATCAGCTTGTCAAACTCAACACGATCTACGTTCAAGCCGACTTCACGAGCCATCAGCTCGGTCAGGTCATAAGGGAACCCAAAAGTATCATAGAGCAGAAAAGCAAATTCCCCGCTGATGGTCTCACTGCCGGAGATTTTCACTTTCTCCATCTCACGGCGAAGTTTACCCAGTCCATGGACGGTCTCCTGCATCTCTCGCTGCGCAGAATCATCTTTCTTTCCTTTGCTGCGGATCTTGGAGACTTCCTGCTCGAACATCACGATGCCGCGGTCCAGAGTGCGGTTGAAAGCGACCTCCTCCGTCTGGATGGTATTTTTGATGAAATTTTTGCGTTCACGCACTTCCGGGAAAGCGTCGCCCATACAGTCGGCCACCACGTCCACCAACTTGTAGAAGAATGGTTCGGTAAAACCGATCGCGCGTCCGTAGCGCACCGCACGGCGCAGGATGCGTCTCAGTACATAGTTGCGGTCGTTATTGCCGGGAACGATCCCGTCGGCAATGGCGAAACTCAGTGTGCGGATATGGTCGGAAATGACACGAAAAGCGATATCCGTTTTCATCTGATCCGGCGTTCCCTGATGGGAGCTGCCCGGCAGAGTGCTGGAATACTTGTGACCGCTCAGCTTCTCCAGTGCCTGGAAGATCGGACGGAAAACATCGGTCTCATAATTGGAGATCACACCGCTGAAATCAGTGAAATTCTTCGTACACTGCATGATGCTGACAGCGCGCTCAAAGCCCATTCCCGTATCCACGCTCTTGGCCGGCAGCGGAGTAAAGGTGCCGTCTTGATTCGCGTTGTACTGCATGAAGACCAGATTCCAAATCTCGATACAGTCGCCCAGACCGGCATTGACCAGCTTGCCCTGTGTGTCGCCCTTGGGAGTCAGATCAATGTGCAGTTCCGAACAGGGACCGCACGGACCAGTATCACCCATCATCCAGAAATTATCTTTCTTGCCGCCGTTGAGAATGTGGATCTTGGGATCGAGTCCCGCCTTGGTGAACAGCACTGCCCAGCAGTCATACGCCTCCTGGTCGAACTCACTGGGATCGCCTTTGCTCTTATCCGGGCAATAGACGGTGGCATACAAGCGCTCTTTGGGGAACTTCCAGACCTCGGTGATCAGCTCCCAAGCCCATTCAATGGCTTCTTTCTTGAAATAGTCGCCAAAGCTCCAGTTGCCCAGCATCTCGAAGAACGTGTGGTGATAGGTGTCCATCCCCACATCATCCAGATCGTTATGCTTACCGCCAGCGCGGATGCACTTCTGGGTATCCGCGGCCCGTTTGGTCTCATAAGGACAGGTGCGCTGTCCCAAAAAGATCGGAACAAACTGATTCATTCCCGCGTTCGTAAAAAGCAGATTCGGGGAATCGGGCATCAAGCTCGAAGATGGAACAATAACATGCGACTTCGATTTAAAGAAATCGAGGAAAGATTGACGCAATTCGCTGCTGGTCATAGCAAGTTTCAGCAATAAATAAAAGTTGTCAGCAGCCGGGCAAATGAATCCTCAACGCTCTCTGCTGTCCGTGTTTAATAAAAAAGGGGGCAAAGGTCCTGTAGGCTGACCGCCCCAAACGCGGTCAATTCTAACCTCCTCCTGACGAATTGACCAGACGTAAATTCACTCTGAGCAAACTCTTTTACTCTTAAAATAAAAAAGGACGGCTTGAACCGTCCTTCTCGCAAATTGAAACTCCTCTTTACTTCTTATCGGGAGTAGCGGGAGTAACCGCCTCTTTTACTTCCTTGGCGGCTTCTTTAGCCGCGTCGGTTGTATCTTTTGCCGCTTCTTTGACCGCTTCAGTCGCGTCTTTAGCCGCTTCCTTAGCAGCATCCACCGCCTTTTCGGCAGTCTCTTTTACCTCTTTGGCAACTTCCTTGGCCGTTTCCTTTGCCGTCTCAGCGGTCTCCTTGACTGCTTCCTTCACTTCCTTGGCAGTCTCCTCTGCCGGCGCTGCCAGCATCGGCGGCACCTTCACAGAGGTTTCCGGTGCCTTATTGGCTGTGGTTTCAGTCTTCGGAGGTTCCGGCTTCTTCACCAGCTCAGGGAAACGGGTCTCCATCTTTCTCACTTGTGCGTAAGCTTTTCCAGCCCAGCTGCTTTGATGAGTGGAAGAGATCTCACGGTATATTTCCACCGCCTGCTCATTATCTCCCTTGCTCTGGTAGATAGCGGCCATGTTCATCTTTGACTGCAGGGCGACGGCATTGTTCTCTCGCGACAGTGTCTGATAAGCGGACAAAGCCGCGTCATCTTTACCGGCCGCGTCCAAACAAACCGCTAAACCATAAGCAGCTATGTTCTTCATATCACTGCCGGGATATTCAGACTGGAAGCGCTTGAAAGCATCTTCCGCCTTTTGATATTCACCGGCGTTGAAGTACGCGGAACCTGCCTCCAGCAGAGCTCTTTCCGCGGCAGATGTTCCTTTGTACTTATCCGCCACTTTCATCAGCTCATCACCGGGGACTTTTCCGTCAGCTATCACGCTAACAGGTTCGCCCAGAAGGAAAACCGCATTATTCGCGTTCAACTGTTTCTGCTTCGCGCTCCAAACAGCGTAAGCAATAGCGATACCCACGATCAAAATGATCGTAGCCCATAAATGCACTCTTTTACGATTGGCCTCATACCAGGCCCACAACTCGTAAAGCTTACTTGATTCCAAGATATTCTCGCTCATAAAGCCGACACATCCTCGCAAACTCTTTCCTCTGAGGCAAGGATATTTTTATATTTATTGTTGATTTCTTACCCGGAATCGCGCGGCACGGATTGGGGTTTATCCCCTCAACCTGCTGCCCTGATTCCATTTATCTGTTATTTTACCGCTGTTTTCAATTCGATCACATCATGTGGTGAGGCTTCACGCTGTCCCGCGGCGCTCACCTGCACATACCGGGCCTTTTGACGCAGTTCTGCCAGCGTCCGGGCTCCCAGATATCCCATTCCGGACTGGATACCTCCAATCAGCTGGGTCAGCACATGATCCAGTGAACCGGCTATTTCCTTCAGAGCTTCAACACCTTCGGCTGCGATCTTGCGGGTCGTATCGCTCTTCAGGTGTCCATAACGGCTGGCGGAACCCGCCTTCATCGCCGCCAGACTGCCCATCCCGCGGTACTTCTTATAGATCTTGCCACCAATCTCGATGATGTCGCCCGGAGATTCATCGCATCCGGCCAGCACACCGCCGCAGATCACGCCCTGAGCCAGTGTCAGCGCCTTGACGATATCGCCTGATTTGGTGATGCCGCCGTCGGCCAGGATCGTCACACCGCGTTTAGCCGCGGCACGGGATGCCACATAGAGAGCCGTCAGCTGAGGGATGCCCACTCCGGCCACAAGACGAGTCGAACAGATGGAACCGGGTCCCTGACCGATCTTGATCACATTGGCTCCCATCTCCGCCAGGTATTCCACACCGGCGCCTGAAGTCACATTACCGGCAATGATCGGCAGTTCCGGGAACGCGTCACGGATCAGTTTCACACTCTCGCCCACACCTTTCGTATGGCCGTGAGCCGTGGAGACCGCGATCACGTCCACGCCTTTTTCCACCAGACCATAGACATGCGCCAGGATCCGTCTGCGGTCCAGCTTGCCCGAAGCGTCGCGCGTCGCCGAGATCGCGGCACCGCACAGCAGACGAAAACGGCTGTCGCGGGCGGCCTTGAACTGGGCGCTGCGCTCCTGATTGATCTTCAAAATGTCCGAAAGAGTAAAAAGTCCGCACAGACGATCTTTTCCATCCACCACTATCAGCTTATGCTCCATCGGGTTATCCGTGAAGTACTGATCCGCTGTCGTGATGGCGTCATTGCCCAGCTGGCTCTGCAGGATGGTGCAGACCTTTGAGCGCGGGATGATGACATCCGTCACCTTATAAGCGGCGAATCGTTTGTTCAGGACGTGCGCCGGCAGTACACCCAGCAGTTTGCCTTTGCTGTCCACCACCGGGAAAGTGCTGAATGTATATTTTTCCTTTTCAATGGTTTGAAGCAGATCACCAATCTCCTTGTCCGGGGAGATCGTCACCGGATTTTGGATCAGACCGTGAACATGTCCCTTGACGCGGGCCACTTGAGCGATCTGCTCCTTCTCGGACATATTATAGTGGATCAGTCCCAGACCGCCGTTCAGCGCCATACCGATAGCCATCCTGGACTCTGTAACGGTGTCCATATCAGCGGAAATGATCGGGATGTTCAGCTCTACGCCTTCTGCCAGATGGGTGCTTAACTGCGTATCGCGGGGAAGAATTTCAGAGTAAAGAGTCGCCAGCGAAACATCATCGTATGTAAGCGCTTGGCGTGAATGGGCGAGGAAAAAGTCATCGGCGCCCTGGAAAAATTGTAAATCGAGTTCGTTCGGTTCGTGAGTACCAACCATGCGCAAGCATAAAAAAAGATGACCGAAAATTACAAGCAAAAACTTATCTCCGGAAAAATCCCTTTTGCTGAAAACATTTATATCCGCCTATTTCCAAAGAAGAAAAACACCATAGAAATCATTGACATACAAAGAAACACAGGATATACTGACCTTGTTATGAAGATAAAGTTCAAAAAATTGTTTTTCATAACGGTACTCCTGATCATCGGGCTGGCTGTTCTGACCTGGGGGATCTCC
>JAFZAR010000100.1 GCA_017557085.1 Verrucomicrobiota bacterium
ATATTACACGACAGGAGAAGTTGAAAAAGGCGATGAATATGCCGAAAAAGCACAGCCCAGGATCAAAGAGGAATCTGTAAAATATCTTCAATATCTTCGGACGATTGGAGTTGGCAGACAAAGCGAAAATCTCAAGAAACAAAGAAAACTTCTTAGAGAAAATATTGAAGAACAAAGCAAAGGAGAAAATCCATAAATGATAATCCTATATCTCTGGATGTCTTGCATATTTCCATGGAGAAGGCTCCTTTATTAAAGCATCAGGTTTTCTATTCTGGATAATTTTCACCAAATCGTTGATGTCTTTCGATTCACCTATAAGATTTTTTTTGGCCTTGCCTACTTCTTTAGCGCCCAATTGAAAATCTTTACTCACGCTATATAGATCGTTATCTCTGATAAATTTTAAAATTTCGTTAGAATTTTCTGATTCTCTTATGAGGATTTGTTTAGCTTTTGCAGATTCCGGGAAAAAATCAACTCCATAATATTCACTGGTTAAATATCGAATCCAAAATAAATGTAGAAATTCATCATTCTCGTTCACATAAGCTACTTTATTAATCAAAAATCCCCATTGATTGTTACTGCAAACAATTCCATCCAATGAAAACAAATCCGTTACAGTATCTATATCAACATACTGAGCTTCAAGTTTGCCTATTTTTATTTTCCCAGTAATACCAAGTGCATCTATATCCGGAAGTTTTTCTTTCTTATGAGATTGAACTCTTCCATGAGTTGTCATTTTCGATACAGTATAAATATCTTTTTCATTTGAAAGTTTCGCTTTTTCATAAATACGTTTTATTCTTCCTCCTTTTTCGTGATCTAACAAATAATAACAGTTTCCTGCTTTGATCAGCCACCATTTAACTCCTTCATCCACTCGCATTAAAAAGGTAGGTTTGACAAAAGGAAACTTATGATGTTTAAGTGAAATTCCGTCGAAAGTCGAATGATATGCTGTTTCTATCTCAAATAGTTTGTGACGTCCATCTGTATAGTCCTCATAATATGTTGGATATATTGTTTCTGTCTCAAAAATTTTCCACCCATGCGATATATTTCCACCACACTCGATAAGTGCTGGAGTTGAATAAGGACGGCTGCGAAGTATGCAGTTTGGAAAAGGATAACCGTAAGCTGTACGCCATACATCAGTTAGATATCGAGGATCAACTCTTGAAATGTAAGAAGAACATCCTGATATAAAAAACATTACAATGCTTATGATCAAAATCTGTTTCTTCATGTTCATTTTTACAACCTTGTTTTAAATTCAAAACCGCCACTAGAAATAGAAATTTCTAATGACGGCTTTGGTATCTATTAGATCAGTATTCCGCCCGATACGCGGCGATCGTCAGCTTGCCGTGCTTGATCCCTTTGCAGGCAAAAATGCGCTCGCTGATAGAACGTATCAGGTTTGCCTTGCCGCGCACGATCAGCACCTCCAGACAGCTTTCATGCGTCAGATGCACATGAGTGGTGCTGAGGATGCACTCGTGCAGATCATGCTGGATCTCGGTCAGCTGGCTTTGTATATGCGGAGTGTGATGATCATAAACGATCGTGATCGTTCCGGCCATCTCCTTATCCCCCTTCTGGCTCTGGTGCTCCACCAGCTGATTGCGGATCATTTCCGAAATCAGCTGAGACCGGTTCTCGCGGCCTTTATCCACCATCATCGCGTCCAGCTGTTTCAGCAGCTGGGGAGAAAGAGAAATGCTGAATCGAACAAAAGGTTCTTTTTTCTGTCTCATAACACTCCGTGGCTTTCCAAAATGCTTACATTCTCGTGTAACGGGGACCGTCACCGCCCTGCGGGAAGTTCCATTCCACGTTCCGCAAAGGATCCTTCACCTGGCAGGTCTTGCAGTGCATACAGTTGGAGAAATCCACCTGGATGTGATCTTCCTCCAGCGTATAGACCTGCGCCGGGCAGAAGTGCAGACAGGGCGCGCCGTACTTCGGCAGACACTCCTTGATGCAGCGGTCTTTGTCCAGAATGCGGATATGGCACGGCTGATCTTCCTCGTGCTTGGTGCCGGACATGAAAACGTCCGTCAGACGATCCGGCTGCAGCTGCGAGGTCGGGATATCCCATTCATCCGGCTTGCATTCGGACAGAGGACGCATCCCCTTGTAATCTTCTTCCATGCTCACCTGCCAGAACGGCAGAGCGCCGCACGTTGCCCAGGCAAAACCGGCATTCATCACACCGATGAACATGTGTTTGGAGAAACCGGCGCGGACATTCTTCACACGCTTGAGCTGCTGCCAGACAGGATCGGCTTTCAGCTTCGCGTCATACTGACCGAGCTGCTGTTTGGAGAAGTCATTCTTCTTCCAGCACTCCGCCAGCGTCTCACCGGCCAGACGACCGGAGATCATCGCGATGTGGATGCCTTTGATGCGGAGTGAATCCACCAGACCGCCCGCGTCGCCCACGATCATCACGCCGTCATTATACAGCTGAGGCACGGAATAATATCCGCCCTCCGGGATGACCTTGGCACCGTAAGCCACGGCTTTGCCGCCGCGGATGAAAGCCTGCACCGCCGGGTGCGCTTTGAATTTGCGGAACAGTTTGTGCGGATTGGCCGAAGGATTGGCGTAATCCAGACCGTAAGCGTATCCCACCATGATCTGATTGGGCGCTGTCCAGTAAACAAAACCGCCGCCGTAAGTCTTCATATCGGACGGATAGCCGAACGTGTGCATGATCTCGCCCACACGGTCCGGGTTCGGGGAAACCTCGATGATCTCCTTCACACCCACAGCGTAACTCTGCGGACGGGCTCCGTGCATCTTTTTGCGGTTCAACAGACGATTGGTCAGCACGCCGAACGCGCCTTCACCCAGGATGACCGTCTTGGCGTGGATCTCTTCGGCAGGCAAATAATTGCTCTTCTGGCCGCCTTTGTGATCCAAACCTTTGGCACCGGTCTTCACACCGATGATGCGGCCTTTGGCATCTTCCACCAGTTCCGTCGCCGCGAATCCGGTATAGATCTCGGCTCCCTCTTTTTCGCAGAGCTGAGCCAGATAGATGGTCAGTTTGGTCAAAGAACCAACGGGATACCCCTCGGCATGCATCAGGCCCGGCACCCAGGGGATCTGCATGCCGCCCTTCTCCGTCAGCATACGGAAGGATTCTTTCTTCACGCGAGCCGTGACGGGCATCTTGCTGATCTCTTCGTCCGTCAGGAGTCCCGCGAAACCGGAGGGATCTATCACCGCACCGGAAAGGACATGACTGCCCACATTTCTTCCTTTTTCAAGGATCGTCACGCGAGGTAACTTTTCGCAGCCCTGCTTTTTGAGTGTCCTCAGCAGCGCCAACGCCGTGGACAGCGAAGCCACACCGGCGCCTACGCAGAGAATATCGGTCTCAATATAATTTTGTTCTGACATATTCAGTTTCTCCCCTCTTTTAGTTACCAGCTTTTGCTTTTTTCAATGCCTCAATGAGCGCCGGGATGATCTCCATCACATCCCCCACGATCCCTAAATTGGCGACTCCGAAAATCGGAGCGTTCTCATCACGGTTGACCGCGATCACATAGTCCGCGCCGGAGATACCGGCCAGATGCTGGATCGCGCCGGAAATGCCAAAGGCCATATAGATCTTGGGCGCGACCGTCTTGCCGGTCTGTCCTACCTGACGCGCGGAGGATATCCAGCCCGCGTCCACACACGGACGGGACGCGGAGACCGTGCCGCCCAGCAAGTGAGCCAGCTCTTCCAGCATGCCAAAGTTTTCCGCTTTGCCCATGCCTCTGCCGCCGGAGATCAGGATCTCCGCCTCGGCGATGTCGATGCTGTCGCCTTCCTTGCGGATGGATTTGACCAGCTTCAATTTGCGAGCCACCAGCTCCAGCTGTTCCATCAGGACTTCACCGTTCCGGGAAGGATCGGGTTCATTCGCGCGGAACACACCCGGACGCACCGTGGACATCTGCGGACGGTGGTTCGGCGTCATGATCGTCGCCATGATATTGCCGCCAAAGGCCGGACGGGTCTGGTGCAGCAGGAATGTTTCCTTGTCAATACTTAGATTGGTGCAGTCGGCCGTCAGACCGGTACGGGCACGCACCGCCGCGCGGGCCACAAAACTGCGTCC
>JAFZAR010000101.1 GCA_017557085.1 Verrucomicrobiota bacterium
ACCCGTCACACAAGTGAACAGACCGATTGGGAAATGCACGTCCACATTCTTTAAATTGTTTTCGGAAGCCCCCAGGATATCCAGCCAGCCGCGCGCGTCATCCGGTTCCATACGGTGTTTGGGAACGGAAATCTTCAAATCACCGCTCAGATAACGTCCGGTCAGTGATTTACTATTCCTGGCCACCTCTTCCGGCGTTCCACAGGCGACCACCTTACCGCCCAGCACACCGGCACCCGGCCCCATATCCACCACATAATCCGCTCGGCGGATCGTATCCTCGTCATGCTCCACCACAATGACGGAGTTACCCATATCGCGCAGCCGTTTCAGCGTCTCCAACAGACGATCATTATCCCGCTGATGCAGACCGATGCTCGGTTCGTCCAGAATGTAAAGCACACCCATCAAACCAGCACCAATCTGAGAAGCCAAACGAATGCGCTGAGCCTCACCGCCGCTCAATGTTCCGCTCTCCCGGTTCAGACTGAGATAACCCAGCCCCACATCAGACAAAAACGACAGACGCTTGCGAATCTCGCGCAGCACTTCCTCTACGATCTTGGTCTTGTTCCGGGTCAGACGCAGATTTTTGAAATATGTGCAGGCATCCTCCACTGTCATCCGGCAGATATCCATGATGGAGACTCCCGGCACCTGCGGCTGAAGCAGTTCCGGTTCGCAGATAAAATCACACTTCGGCAGTGGTAAAGTCACCGCCAGCACTTCCGGACGCAGACGAGCACCCTTACAGACATCGCAAAACTCCTGCACCATATACCCTTTCAGGCGGCTGCGCATCGAATCGCTCTCCGTCTCGGCATAAATGCGCGCCAGATTCGGCAGGATCCCCTCGAACGGACGCTTGATCACACTGCGTTTGCCTCGTGTCCACAATCCGAAAGAGACCTCCTCCTCGCCGCTGCCATAAAGAAGTATCTTCCTGAAATCCTCAGACAGCTGATCCCAAGGCACATCCAGCGGCTGTTCGTAATGCTCGGCCACACCTTTCAGCAGGGCTTTGTAATAAGTAATCATCCGCTTGCCCATCCGCCGCCAGGGCAGGATCGCTCCGTCCGCCAGCGACTTCTCCGGGCTGATGACCAAATCAGGCGAAAAGACCAGCTTCTTGCCCAAACCGAAACAGACCGGACAAGCTCCCTGCGGAGAATTGAAAGAAAATATCTTCGGCTGAGGTGCTTCATAAGTTCTGCCGTCATCAGGATTGAGCAGCAGGGTCGAGTAAAGTCCTTCTTTCCAATCTGTTTCGCCCGGCAAACAATAACTGACGAGCATCCGTCCTTTGCCCCACCCCAGTGCCATCTCCACCGAATCGGCCAGACGGGTCCGGGATTCTTTGCTCAGAACGATACGATCCACCACCACCTCGATCCGGTGACGGGCTTTGGCATCGAGCTTGATTTTCTGAGTGGGACTCAGCTCCTTGATTTCGCCATCCACACGCACCCGAAGAAAACCTTCCCTCTGAAGATGTTCAAACACATCCCGAAAAGCTCCCTTCTCATCCGTGACCATCGGAGCCAACAGGATCAGTTTGGTTCGTTCCGGCCATTCCAACAGCGTATCCACGATTTCATCGCTTGTCTGCTGAATGATCTCGCGGCCCGATTCCGGTGAATGCGGCACTCCGGCATGGGCGAAAAGCAGTCTCAAATAGTCATAGATCTCTGTCGTGGTGGCAATAATAGAACGCGGATTCCCGGCCGCGTTCCGCTGCTCGATCGCGATTGCCGGCGAAAGTCCCTCGATGAAATCCACTTCCGGCTTTTCCATTTGATCCAGGAACTGCCGCGCGTAAGCCGAAAGCGACTCCACATACCGGCGCTGACCCTCTGCGTAAAGCGTGTCAAATGCCAGGGAAGACTTGCCGGATCCGCTCGTTCCTGTAATAACAACCAGCTGATCACGAGGTATTTCCAGACTGATATTTTTCAGATTATGCTGACGTGCTCCCGATATTTTGATGACCGATGACATGAAAAATAAACACAAACAACCCGCGCCGTTCTCCAGCGCGAGTTGTACATTCAAAACAAAAGTAAACTCTTCAGGGCCAGAACATGGCCCTCGTCTTTATGCCGCGGTGGTCGCGCCCGAAAGACGAAGACTCAGACGAGACTTCTTGCGATCCGCTTTTGCCCAGTGGATCACACCCTTCTTGGCAGCTTTATCCAACGCGGAGATCGCAGCGCTCAATGCAGTCTTGGCCTCATCCTTGTTACCGTTCTTCAACGCGGTCAAAAACTTTCTTTCACGAGTTCTTAAAAGAGACTTAACACTCTTATTCACTAATTGCTTACGTGCGCTGTTACGTACTCTGCGCTCTGCTGACTTCTTATTAGGCATATCCTATTTCTATATCTTACAACGACCCCTTCCTGGGGTCAAAAAACCGCACTCATTCTACCCTCTTTCCGCTTTGTGTCAACATTCAATCTTTCAAATCCTCATTTTTATTGAACTTGACCCGGTTCGCCGCCGGCGGTAGCCTAGTGGCGATATGAGTAAGATCCGTTTCAAATTCCTCAAATTCATAGCGGGACTGAGCCTTGCGCTTTGCATGTTCCACGGCGCGAATATCTTCAGCTTTGCCGCCGAAACAGACAACAGCAATACCGCTAAATTGCCCCTGGAGGGCTGTTTCGAGACACACCAGATCTGGTCGGACGGCCATCATAACGCCTTCACAGGCGCTGCCTTCTGGAAAGGAAAGACTTACGTCGTCTTTCGCAACGCGGAGCATCACGTCAGCTTCGACGGCCAGGTGAAAATCCTTTCCTCGGCAGACGGAGTCAATTTCACCGATACAGCAACTATCTCCCTGCCGGGTAAAGACCTGCGTGATCCAAAAGTCGTCAATGCCGGCAGAACGCTCCATCTCTATGTCGGCGCGGTGGATGAAAAAGACACCAAACGGCTGGAAACCGATGCTAAACTCTTCACCTCCAAAGACGGCACTCACTGGAAAGAGCAAAAAGTCACCGGACT
>JAFZAR010000102.1 GCA_017557085.1 Verrucomicrobiota bacterium
GGAACGCCGACCGCGGTCTATCCGGCGGAAGGACTGACCGAAAGCACTCTCAAGGACGTGACAGGCATCATTTCCAACGAGCAAACGCCGGAGTCATTGGCGGAGTGTATCTTATCTCACCTGAACGACCAGGCTTTCTATGACCGGATCCGTGTGGCGGCCTGGGAACGTGCCAAGACTTTCCACTGGTCTCAAGTTCTGCCTCTGGCCTGCGACTGGCTGGAATCTCAGGCCGGACGATAAGATTTTCTTGGTATCTAAGGAGCTTCCTGGAGATCGCGGATAACGACGCTCATGTGGGGATAGCGTTTATCGGGATTGCGTTCCAGGCATTTCAGCAGCACTTTTTCCAGACCTTTGGAAACATCGGGATTATACTCGCGCGGAGGCACCAGGCCGGTGCGTTCGTCCAGCATCTTGCGCAGGACTTCCTCGGAGGATTCGCCGATAAAGGGACGCTTGTGGGTAAAAAGCTCGTAGGCAATGACTCCAAAGGCAAAGATATCCGCGCGCTGATCGGCCGGTTTGTGGAGCAGGATCTCCGGCGCCATATAGGCCGGAGTGCCCGCGGGTTTGAGTTCCACCGGTTTTTCCGGTTTGGGCACACAGAGGTCGAAGTCAATGAGTTTGGGATGACCGCCGCGTGAAATGACGATGTTTTCCGGCTTGTAGTCCAGATGCAGCCAGCCGCTTTCGTGGACGTGTTCCAGCGCCGACGCGCAGCCAAAGAGGATGTCCCAGATCTTTTCGATCAATATTTCATCTTCGGCGGCAAAGAGTTCGCGCATATTGGCCCCCTCGATGTATTCCATCCCCAGATACGGGATGCGCTCCCACTTGCCGTGAGCGATGTACCGGATCAGGTTGGGATGAGCCGGGATCTGGGAAAGTGCCTCGCAGCCCTGGATGAAGCGCTTGCGGTTCACGCTGGAGAGATCCGGATGGGCGATCCTCAGGGCAAAGGTTTCTTCCTTGTTGTTCGAGGCCAGCCAAAGCTGCGCCATGCCGCCGCTGTTGATCAGCTCGTGCAGACGATACGAAGCAAAACGGCTGCCGCTTTCCAGCTGGATATCTTCGGGTTTAAACCACTTGAACAGTCCCATAAGCCGGTTATGAAAGAGCCGCTAACTGCTTCAGCACAGCGGGATAGATCTTGTGCTCCTCGATCTGGATGCGCTGGTGGAGCGTGTCCGGGGTATCTCCTTCCAGAACAGGGACTGCCGCCTGGGCAATGATGGGACCGGTATCCACACCGGAATCCACATAGTGAACGGTCACGCCGGTCACTTTCACCCCGTAGTCCAGAGCCTGTTTCCAGGCATGAAGCCCCTGGAACGCAGGCAGAAGGGAAGGATGGATATTGACAACGCGATTAGGGAAAGTTTTCAGAAAATCCGCTTTTACGATCCGCATGAACCCGGCCAGGGCGACCCATTCCGCTCCGGCTTCCCGGAGTGCCTGGATATAAGCCTGTTCGGCTTCACCGTCCAGACGCGTTTTGGAATTGCCCGCGGAGATATACCGGGCGGGGATCCCGTAAAATTCGGCACGGCTGAGAATGCCGGCATCGGGTGAATCCGCGATCACCAGTACGATATCTACCGGGATCTCACCGGCTTGCGCCGCTTCCGCGATAGCCACCAGATTGGAGCCTTTGCCGGAGCCGAGGACTCCGAGTTTCATTCTTTTTGCATTCATGCCGTTCATGATCGGATCGGGCGCGATACCGCGCCATGGGCTAAAATAGCATAGATTTTCCTTTTTGTGAAGAATAAGTAAGAGAGATACCTCGGATGGATATGTGAAAGAACCACAGATGGATACAGATACAAACAGATAAAACATTGAATAACAATGTGTTTTGTGGAGATGTGAGATTCTCGCGTCTCCTTCGTTATATGATTCCGCAGGGGGTCTGACTGAAACCCCGACGGGGTGATTCGATAATAGCCGGGGGTGAGCGAAGTGTAACCCCCGGTAACGTGATCCCCGTAAGTTCCTCACCGGGAAGCGGTGACAGAAATTTAGAATCTTTTGAAACAATGGCTTTACAGGGGGAATGTGATTTGATATTATCACACCTGTTTGACAGATATGTCAGTTTTGTTTATTGTTTTAAATGCAGCTTTTATGAAAAAGAAGTTAATCGTTGTTATATTGCTGCTGGCTCTTTTGGTCGGTGGGTATTTTTATTTCAAAAACACTCAGATATCCCATGCCGATAAAGCTTTGGTGTTGTACGGAAATGTGGATACTCGTCAGGTCACTTTGGGGTTTCGTGTTGGCGGTCGCATCGAACGGATTTTTGTAGATGAAGGGGATACGGTTCATGCCGGAGATGTGATAGCAGAGCTTGATGCGGAGCCTTATCGTTTGCAGTTGGATTTGTGCAACGCAAATCTGGCTGCAGCAGAGGCTAATTTGAAAAAGCTGGAGAATGGATATCGCTCAGAAGAGATCAAGCGGATGCAGGCTGCCAAGAAGGCTGCTTTGGCGCAGTTGAAAAACGCGGAGATCCAGCATGAACGCAATGTGACACTTTTGGATGAGGCTGTTATCGCGCAAAAAGATGTGGATGCGTCTTTGGCCAGCCGGGATACGTTGCTGGCAACACTGGAGCTGGTGGATGCAGAATTGGAGCTGAAGGAAAATGGTTATCGGGAGGAGGATATTGCGGCGGCACGGGCTCAAGTTGCATCCGCCAAGGCATCTGTGGAAGCTCAGGAGCTGAATTTAAAGGATTGTCAGCTGATTGCGCCGGAAGATGGAACAGTACAGATCCGATCCAAAGAACCTGGCGCGATGGTGGCGGCGGGAACAGGGATCGTTACGGAGACGCTGAATTCTCCTGTGTGGATCCGCGCTTATATACCGGAAACGCTTCTGGGGGAAATACAATCCGGAATGAAAGTGGATGTTTACATGGACAGTGACCCAGAGCAGCCGGCTGCGCAAGGTCAGATTGGTTTTATCAGTCCCGTAGCGGAATTCACACCTAAATCTGTTGAGACAGCGACTTTGAGAACGGATTTGGTTTACCGCATTCGGATTGTTGTAGAGAATGGCGCGGAACGGTTGCTGCAGGGAATGCCAGTCACTATCAGAACACAGTTATCGGCCAGATAGGGAATATATGTCCGCATTCGTAGAAATCCGTCATCTTCATAAGGAGTTCCAAGGCCATACCGCCATTAATGATCTCAGTGTTTCTTTGGAAGGCGGGCAGATCGTAGGGCTGGTTGGGCCTGACGGAGCGGGCAAAACGACCTTGATCCGTCTGATCAATGGTTTGCTTAAACCGACATCTGGAAGTATCAGCATCGATGGTGCGGATATTTCGGCAGAGCGGAAGAAGTTGAAAGATATCATCGGCTATATGCCTCAGAAGTTTGGCCTGTATGAGGACCTGACAGTTATAGAAAATCTGAGACTGCACGCGAAACTTCACAATGTCAGCGAATCCGAGCAAAAGATACAATTCAAGAAGATGCTGGAATTTACGGATCTGACACGTTTTACGGAGCGTTTGGCGGGTGCGCTTTCCGGCGGTATGAAGCAGAAACTGGGACTGGCTTGTTCACTTCTGGGGCATCCCAGACTGTTGCTGCTGGACGAGCCGGGAGTAGGGGTGGATCCTATCTCTCGTCAGGAATTATGGCGGATGGTCAATGAATTATTGAGAGATGATGTTCTTGTGTTATGGTCTACCAGTTATTTGGATGAGGCAGAGCTGTGCAAGAATGTCCTGCTGCTGAATGAGTCTAAACTTCTTTTTTCGGGAGATCCGAAGGAATTGACACAAAAACTAGATGGGCGTGTTTATTTTTTGAAAGGAGTTTCCGATCGTCGGCAGATGCTTTCCCGATTGTTGGATCATCCGAATGTGATAGATGGAGTGATCCAGGGAAGTTTACTGAGGCTTGTTTTCAAAGAAGGTGAGATGCCCTCATTGAAAATGCTGGGCGATTTGGGAAATGATGACTTGGAACTGGTGTCCGCGACTCCTCGTTTTGAGGACGCGTTCATGGAAATTTTAGGCAGCAAAATCAGCGGTCATTCTGTTCTGGCGAATCGGCTTTCCGAACTTCCTAAGAGTGAAACAATCACGGTCAGGGCACAGGGATTAGTGAAAAGATATGGCAATTTTACCGCGGCGGATCATATAGATTTTGAAATCAAACAAGGGGAGATTTTTGGACTTCTGGGGCCGAACGGCGCGGGAAAATCCACTACTTTCAAAATGCTTTGCGGTTTGTTGAAACCGACCGAAGGCAATGCTTTTATTAAAGGGATCGATTTAAAAAAGAACGGCCCGAAAGCACGTCAGCACCTGGGTTATATGGCGCAAAAGTTTTCTCAATATGATGGCTTGAGTTTACTTCAGAACCTGCAGTTCTTTGCCGGTATTTATGGCCTTAAGGGCAAGGAGCTGAAGACGGAGATAGAAACGATTGTCTCTATTTTTCATTTTGAACCCTATCTGAACATGGAAACAGAGAAATTGCCGCTGGGAATCAAACAGTGCCTGGCGCTTTCGTGCGCTGTGATGCACAAACCTCCTGTTCTGTTTCTAGATGAACCTACTTCGGGAGTCGCGCCTGTAATGAGACGGGAGTTCTGGAACCATATCAACGGCATGGTCAGCAAGGGAACAACGGTTCTGGTGACAACTCACTTCATGGATGAGGCGGAGTATTGCGACAGAATGGCGATGATCTACCGGGGAAAAACGATCGCGATGGGAACCCCGGATGAATTAAAAAGAAAGATGCAAGACGAGGAACATCCGAATCCATCTATGAGCGATGTGTTTATCCGCTTGGTGGAGGAGTCCGATATGGAGGTATCCACATGAAGTTCTCGCACATTAAGGCATTAGTTGAAAAAGAGTTTTACCAGATCATTCGGGATCCCAGCAGTATCCTGATCGCTTTCGTCTTACCAGTCATGCTGATCATCCTTTTTGCTTACGCGATTTCTTTGGATATCAGCAAAATGAAAATAGGACTCGTTTTGGAGGATGATTCTAACTATGCCCGAACGCTGGCGGGGGCTTATATATCCAATAGCTATTTTGACGCACAGGTGGCCAGGGATCGCCGTGCGTTCGAGTCCGCTCTCGTTGGAGGGCATATCCGAGGGATCATCATCATTCCGCAAGATTTTGGCAAAACGCTTGAACAAGGCCAACTTAAATCGCTGGAAGTCATCACGGATGGAAGTGAACCGAATACTGCCAATTTTATTCAAAATTACGCTTTGGCTGTATGGAATAACTGGTCCAGCCAGCAGTCTGTATTATCCGGCAGACAGTCTGCGGGCAATTTATCTGTAGAAAGCCGCATCTGGTACAATCCGGAACTGGAAAGCCGCCATTTTCTTTTGCCGGCGGCGTTGGCTCTTATCATGACTTTGATTGGCAGTTTGCTGACGGGGCTGGTGGTCAGTCGTGAATGGGAGCGGGGAACGATGGAGGCATTGCTGAGCACGGCTATTACACGTGGAGAATTTCTTTTGGGTAAGCTCATCCCGTATTTTTTCCTGGGTGTATTATCCATCATTTTATCTTCCTGCATTATCATCTGGTTTTTCCAAACACCTTTCAGGGGAAGTGTGCTGGCATTGGGAATATCCGGTGGAGTATTCTTATTTACAGCATTGGGAATGGGGCTGCTTATTTCTACGCTGGCCAAGAATCAATTTGTCGCCTGCCAGGTGACTTTTATCACAGCATTCATGCCGACACTGCTGTTGTCCGGCTTTATTTTTGAGATCAACTCCATGCCACTGGTCTTGCAGATGATCACTCATATCATTCCGGCTAAATATCTTATCGCTTGCTTGCAGAGCATCTTTATGGTAGGGGATGTGATGGCGATCCTGATACCGAATATTTGTTATATGGCTATTGTCGCGGCTATCTTTTTGACACTTACTTTGGCCAAAACGCGAACAAGATTGGAATAACTATGTGGAACCGTATCCGAACATTGATCATTAAAGAACTGCGCATACTGCTGCGTGATAAAAAGACACGGATCATCATCATGGTTCCGCCCATCATGCAATTGTTTTTGTTTACCTTTGCCTGCACACTGGAGGTCAAAAATATCTCGCTTGGCATTTTGAACTATGATTTCGGCTATGAATCCCGTGAACTTATCAGGCGATTCGAGTATTCACCTTATTTTAAAAAAATCACCTTCCTGAAGAGTTTAAAGGAACAGCAGGATTTTCTGGATTCTCAGAAAGGGATCATCACTCTTACTATTCCTAATGATTTCAGCCGATGTATCGGAAACGGGGATCAGACCAAAATCCAGCTGCTGACGGATGGACGCAAAAGCAGCTCTTCCCAAATTGCCAGCGGATACGCTTCCAGTATCATATCCACATATCTCCAGCCTGAGAACGCGATCCAAACAGAACCGATGCGTGTGAGAAATTGGTTTAATCCTAATCTGGATTACCGATATTTTACTCTCCCCAGCCTGGTCGGGATCCTTTGCATGATCATGGGGATCATGATTCCGGCTTTGTCTATTGCCAGAGAGCGGGAATTCAATACCTACGATCAGATACTGGTTTCTCCTTTAAGTACGCTGGAGTTGCTGATAGGCAAGACTGTCCCTTCCCTCATCATTGGGCTTTTTCAGGCGACTTTGATGATCTGTGCGGCTGTCTTTATTTTTAGGATACCTTTTACCGGAAACCTGTTCCTTTTCTATCTTTCTATTATCATCTTTATGACATCGGTCATTGGGATAGGTCTTTTTATCTCATCCCTCTGTCGTACACAACAGCAGGCCATCCTGGGTGTGTTTGTGGTCTGTGTCCCGGCGGTCTTACTTTCGGGTTATGCGACACCTGTAGAAAATATGCCCCAGTGTTTTCAATATCTTTCCACGGTGGATCCGCTTCGATTCTTTCTGGTGATCAGTCGTGGTATTTTTTTAAAGTCTATGACGTTCTCGAATATTATGGAAAACCTGATCCCGATCATCGGTATCGCTTTTTTCACACTGGGATTTGCCGGATGGTTTTTCAAAAAGAAGCTCGATTGATTTATTACACGGAGAAAAATAAAAATGACGCACAATAAAGTTTCACTTGAAGACGTGATCATCACTGCCGCCCGACAGCTTTTTATGGAGCGCGGTTATGTGAATACCAGCATGAGCGAGATTGCTCTCAAGGCGGGGATCAATCGTCCCACACTTCATTATTATTTCAGAACCAAGGATAAGATGTTCAAAGCGGTCTATGCCGATCTGATTTTTGCTTTTGCGCCCAAAATCCAGAATATTTTTTCCGAGGAGAGTCCTTTTTTGGATAAGGTCGAAAAGGTATTGGATGAGTATATTCTGATTTTCAAAAAATATCCCGATCTCCCCTGGTTTATCTTAAGCGAGACCCGGCGAGACATCCGGTATATGCAGAAAACGGTAAAAAGTTTGAATTTTGATAAATACCCCATGATGGTGGAAAAATATCTCCGGGATGAGATGAAAAAGGGGCATCTGAAAACAGTCCCCATTCCTGTTGTTTTTTTGACCTTCTATAGTCAGCTGATTTTTCCGTTTGTTGGTAAGAACATCATTATCAGCTTCTTCTGCGAAAATGATGACCAATTCCAATCCCTGATAGCAGAATGGAAAAAACAGATCCTCTTGCAAATGAAAAATTTGCTTTGCTATGATTAGAGCTTTTCGGGCAGGATCTTAAATGATACCATTATCTGGGTTACGCTTTGCACATCTCCGACTATCATCGTGCAACCCGTTCTGGGTTTTCGGAATGAATCTCTATGGGATTTTATGATTGCAGGGATCAATTCGGGTTTAAATCGGCCCGGAAAAGACGTTCTTTCTTGAATTTTTACATAGGAATGGTATAAGACTCACAGCGATATGTGTATATCGTGGGACAACAGCCGGTATCCGTGGACAGAGTAAGCTCCGGGAATGTCATGAATCCAATAGAAGAGAACAAACAAGCGCCTTTAAGCGAAGAGGCGCAGAAGATATCTTTGCTGTATCGAAGTGTTTCGATATTGTTGTGGGCCATCCCTTTGTATTTGATTTTCGCGGTTCAGACGGTTTTTACGGATGACTGGGAAGTATTGTTTCTGGGACATCTGGATCTGATCGGTATCCTGCCGACGACGTGTGCCGCGGCGGTCGCGATGTACGGAATGATCCTGATGAAACGTGCCCGCGTGGGGAACCGGCTCTTCCGGAAGGAGGTGGGTTTCTTTGTGTGGTATCTGGGCGCGATCACGACACTGTCCCCGTTTTTTTACTGGTTCTCTCAGGCCCCGGGAGCGCAGATTCTGCATGTCGGAAGGTATGTTTTCAGTTATTTCGGGACGATGGTGTTCCTGCTTTGTTTTGTGCTGCTCTACAGCCTGATCGTGCTGAGCGGCGTGGTGTATAAGCTGGTGGGGATGTGTGACTCGACCCTCAAACGGAACGAGGCCGGGATGTTTATGGTGTTCAACAGCCTGGTGGCGGCGGGTCTGATGCTGGGACTGCTGCTGTACCAACTGATCGTTTCGGGAGTGATCGTTTTTGGGAATTTACAGCCGCTTTGTTTTTATTTTAGCACGCGGCTGCATTACCTGTTCGTGCTGTGCGCGCTGGTGCCGACAGCCGTGTGTGTCTGGTGGCTGGGGTATATCAGGAGGCAGATTTTCCGGAAGATACTGATCGGGGATCTGGAGTTGAAGGATGTGGACGCGGACACGGTAAAACCAGAACAGTCAGAAGAGATTTCATTGTAATTTTATAGATTTTTTATGAAGCAGATAGCTCAATACCAGGATGGTCGTTTAGAGATCCAGGAGGTGCCGGTGCCGGTGCCGCCGCCCGGCGGCGCGCTGGTGAAGGTGACCCACTCGGTCATCAGTATCGGGACCGAGAAGATGAAGGTGGAACAGGCCAAGATGAATCTGATCCAGAAGGCGATGGCGCGCCCGGATCAGGTGCGGAAAGTGCTGGAGACCGTTCGGAACCTGGGCTGGAAGAGCGCTCTGCAAAAGGTGCGCAACCGGATGGAGTCACCCACGCCGCTGGGTTACAGCGCGGCTGGTGTGGTCGTGGCTGTGGATGCCGGGAATACGCGCCTGAAGGTGGGCGACCGTGTGGCGTGCGCCGGGGCTGAATGCGCCAATCACGCGGAGTATATCGCTATGCCGGATCTGTTGATGGCCAAGATCCCGGAGAATGTACCGGGCTGGATGGCGGCTTATTCCACGGTGCTGAGCATCGCGCTGCAGGCCGTGCGCCAGGGTGATGCCAAACTGGGCGAACAGGTGCTGGTGATGGGCCAGGGGCTGATCGGTCTGCTGGTGACCGCGCTGCTCCACGCAAACGGCATCCGGGTGATGGCGGTGGATCTGGTCAAAGCCAAGGAAAAGTTTTCTCTTGCGATGGGAGCGGAGCGGTTTGTCTCTTCCGGCGATTTGACCAATGAAGTCCGTTCCTGGACCAATGGCTACGGAGTGGACAAGGTCTATCTCTGCACCGGAACCCAGAGCAACCGTCCGATCGAGCAGGCTATCGAGATCCTGCGCGACCGCGGCCGTCTGGTGATCGTGGGCAATACCAAGACCGATCTGGCCTGGAAGACCTATTACGAAAAAGAGGTGGAAGTCCGCTATTCCCGTTCCTACGGGCCGGGCCGCTATGATCCCTCTTATGAATGGGGAGGAAGCGATTATCCCATTGGGTACGTGCGTTGGACCGAGCAGCGGAATCTGGAAGCGTGTCTGGCGCTGATGTCCGCCGGCAAGCTGAATCTGGAGGCACTGACCACGCATCGGGTGAAATTTGAGGACTCGCTGGCGATCTATCAGGACTTGCTGAAACCGGAATCCAAAGAGATCGGTGTGGTGCTGGAATACGGCGAGGCCGAAAAACATATCGGGAACGCCAAGGCCGGAGCCGCTGATCTGAAAACAGCCGCCGGAAGCGCCAAGCTGAAAACACCCGTGACCTGTCTCCATGTGGTGGGAGCGGGGAACTTTGCCCGCACGATGCTGCTGCCGCATATCCAGGGGAATATCCCGCTGGGCACGATCGTGAACCAGACAGCCTTGAGCGCGAACCATGTGAAGAATAAATTCGGGTTCAGGAACGCTTCAACGAACGTAGATGACATTTTGAAAGACAAGGCACCTGCCGCGGTCGTGATCGCTACACGGCATCACTTGCACGCGCCGATCACGCTCAAAGCCTTGGGTGCGGGGATGCAGGTCTTTGTGGAAAAGCCGCTTTGTCTGACCCTGGACGAACTGGCGCAGATAGATGCCGCGATGGCAGCCGGGAACGGCGGAAGTGTTCAAGTCGGTTTCAACCGTCGTTTCGCGCCGCTTTCCGTTAAACTGAAACAAGCTGTAGCCGCGGCACCGGGCCCCAAGAGCGCGGTCTATCGTGTGATGGCCGGTAAACTGGATCCCAAGCACTGGTATGCCAATTTTGCCGAAAGCGGCGGACGCATCCTGGGCGAGGCGTGCCACTTCTTTGACTACTTCTGCTGGCTCTTCGACAGCAAACCGGTTCGTGTCTTTGCTCAGACCTCCTGGCCTGCGGAAGGCGCACTGCCGTTCCCGGACAGCATCACGGCGCAGGTCTCATTCGAGGACGGCTCCAGCGGACAGCTGATTTATTCGGCGGAGGGTGATTCTACTTATCCCAAAGAAAGAGTGACCGTGTTCGGCGCGGGACTGGTGGGTGAACTGGATAATTATCAGCGGCTGGATATCTACCGCAAACGTAAATGCGAGACCACCAAAGGCTCCTCCAAAGGTCACGCGGAACAAGTGGCGGCCTGGCTGAAATATCTCAAGGGCGAGACTCCGCATCCGCTGCCTTACGAACAATCCCGTCAGGCGATGCGTCTGACTTTCGCGGCACTGGAATCGATCCAGAAGAGCTGCGCGGTGGAGCTTTAACTAGAGCTTGGTTGCGGTCACGAACCCGTTGAACATCACATAGCGCAGAGGTGTCGCGTTCAGACAGAACTCTGCCAGTGGGTTCACGTAGCGATCCGTGCAGACCACGGATTCCACACGGCAGCCGTACCGCTCCAGGAAAAAGCGGATCAGCAGGGGATTGGTCACTACGATCGCGTCATCATCTGGTGTGAAAGGCTCCTTGACGATAGGAGGCATCCGCTCGAAACGGACGGAATCAGGATCCTTGCGGATCTGGCGGCGAAGCTTGCACAGAGACTGCCAGTTGCGGAACTTATTGCCAATGCCGCGCATCCGGGGATGATAATCACGGAACCCCAGCACCCGCAGAAAATTAGGAGAAGAAACCACTAAACGGCCTCCCGGCTTGACCACACGGACCAGCTCGCGGAGAAATTCCTCAGGCTCTTCCACATGTTCCAGCACATTCAGCGCACCGGCCGCGTCAAAAAAGCCATCCTCAAACGGCAAATGATGTCCGTCATAGACCACACACTCCGGCGAATGTCTGGAAGCGCGGGCGATATTCGACTCGGAAACATCCACTCCGTGCGCCGAAAAACCGCGTTCCTTCAATTTTAGAACAACCTGACCCACACCGCAGCCCACATCCAGAACGCGTCCGGCCGATGCCGAAGCGCCCGGTCGGGAAGATGCCCCGGCGGCCAGAGTGTCTATATACTTGGAATAAAAATGGATATCCCACCCGGATAAAAACTCCGCGTAGGCTTCATTATGCTGATAAGATTCCTGATGACCCATGACATTTGTGCCCGTTTTGAGCAAAATTTTCCCCGGAAAAACCGCATTTCCGTCAGGAAAAGCAGAAGAAAGAATAAAACTTCTTGCACTTTAGTCCAAGTCAGATTATGCTTTTCCCGTCGTTTGCGTAAGCGGCGATATCCGAGGTGGGTTGGTAGCTCAGCGGTAGAGCAGCGGCCTTTTAAGCCGTTGGTCCAGGGTTCAAATCCCTGCCAACCCACCATTTTTGTCGACTTTTTTAGCCTTTACCATATACTGAAAATCAAGAACTTATGGATAGAATAGAGTTTTTTATGAAAAAACAAGGTGTTACCGGTAAATGAGTGTTTTTCGGGCTGTTTTAGGCTGTTTTGGGCACTAGGATTGGGACTAAATTGGGGACACTTTGGGCACACTTTGGGGCACGGATCAGGGATACAGCGATATATTTTTTATTTCATTAACCTGAAATGGGTTATGTGATCATGAC
>JAFZAR010000103.1 GCA_017557085.1 Verrucomicrobiota bacterium
AGGGGTGACCAGAAAAACATTACTGATAATAGATAACATATTAAAAATCAATATGTTCTGTAGAGACACGCGACCCGCGCGTCTCCATTCTGAATCCCTTCCAAAAGGGGTTCAGAATGAATCCCAACGGGATTAAAAACACGGGGACCAAAACGCTCATTCCGGAAATGTTGAACATATCCGGTGTTTGATGCCTCTGTTTTTCACATCATGCCGCGCAAGCGCGGTGAGACGAGCGGATTGCTCGTCTCAGAGACGCGAGATCTCGCGTCTCTACGTCGTAAAATGTTATCGAACAATAAGTTATCTGTGTGAATCCGTGGTTCTATGACGCAAAAAAAATCCCCGGCGGGGTGGACCGTTGGGGGTTTTGTTTTTATCGGAATACGATCGTTATTGAACCGGAGCGAGAGCTACACGAAATCCGCTGCCCCAGTATTCATCAGTAGGGAAATCACCATATCGGCATCCCGACCGGCAGTCTATTCCACTAAAGTAGTAGCAGCCTCCGCGAAACACACGTTTCGTACCTGTGGACGGACCCATTGGATCTGTTACCGGCGTGGCTGGAAAATCTTCATACCAATCTAAACACCATTCATATACATTCCCATGCATATCATACAGTCTCCAGTCATTTGGTTTCTTCAGCCCCACGTCATGCAGTGTTTCTTCGGAGTTAAATTCATACCAACCCACTTCATCCATATTGGAACATTTGGCTGTACTCGTCAGATTCTTCCCGCTGTTTAAAGCGGTCGTTGTCCCGGCACGGCAGGCATACTCCCACTGTGCTTCAGTAGGCAAGGTATATTTATATCCCTCCGGCAGACGGCCTGCCGCTTTCTCTTTTGCCGTCAGTTTCTCGCAGAACTTCATTGCGTCATTCCAGTCCACCCTGCTCACAGGCAGATTCGATCCTTTTATATGGGAAGGATTATTACCCATCACGATTTCATACTGTGCCTGAGTCACTTCAAACATGCCCAGCCAGTACCCCCGTGTCAATGTCACCTGACGCTGAGTTTCATTAGAATATCTGCCCAGTTCATCTTTCGGACTGCCCATCGTAAATGTACCCGGTTCGATCCAGATCATGGGCATCTCTACCAAGGTCGACAACCGGATGGCGATGTCTTTGCTGGGAACCGGAATCGGAGCCAGCGCCACGCGGAACCCGACACTGACAATGTGTGTGGTCTCGGGATTGCCGTGGCGCCGATTCGCCGAACGGCAGTCGTGCGCGGTACGGTTCCAGCCGCCGCTGCGAAGCACGCGGTGCTGGCCTGTATCCGGCCCCGTGGGATCTTTTACAGGGTATGTCGGATAATGATCATCATACCTGTCCAGACACCATTCTTCCACATTTCCGTGCATGTCATACAAGCCCCAGGCATTCGGCTGTTTCTGCCCCACCCGATGAGTCTCATCGCAGTTGTACCAATACCAACCCACTTCATCCACTTCGGGAGATCTTAACTCATCGGATAAATTCTTTCCGCTGTTCAGGGCGGTCGTTGTCCCGGCACGGCAGGCATATTCCCACTGTGATTCGGTCGGCAGTGAGTATTCATAACCTTCCGGCAGACGGCCCGCCGCCTTTTCCTGCGCGTTCAGTTTGGCGCAGAACTCCATCGCCTCATTCCAACTGACTGAATCTACCGGCAGAACATCTTCTTTGATATCGGAAGGATTCGTCCCCATGATTGTTTCATACTGCTCCTGAGTCACTTCATACTTGCCCAGCCAGTAGCCCTGTGTCAGGGTCACCTGATGCAGCTCTTCATTAGCCAGTCTGCCCAGTTCACCTTTCGGACTGCCCATCATGAACGTGCCCGGTTCGATCCAGATCAGGTCCAGATCGACTATATACGACAACGGGATGCTCATGTTTTCGTTTTTGGTACCTTTGGCGCAGAAGAAAAGTTTTTTGTCACTCAGCGCGACTTTGTAAGGGCTGGAGGCCCACGCGACCTCGGTCCAGTTCACCGCGTCCACACTCCGGAGGAGCGTGCCGGTGTAGGTTATTATCAACTCGTTACCGCTCACCTTATAACTGAGACTGGGAGGTATGGCTTGAACAGCCACCATCGTTAGAGTCAAACCCAAAAGGCCTGTTGTCAGCTTGATTTTATATGACATAATCTGTTGTTATTAAATAATTTATCTGTGTCTATCTGTGGTTCTTTTTGGTAATCCCGTCGGGGGTTTTGTCGAGGTACGATCGTTATTTCACCGGAATGATCGCCACGCGGAAACCGATACCGCGATTGCTGCTGTCGGGTTCACTGCCGCCCCGGGACGCTGACCGGCAGAAACGCGCGGCGAGGCCCCAGTTGCCGCCGCGTGCCACGCGGATCGAGCCTGTAGCAGGACCTTTAGGATCTGTTACGGATGAAGTCGGATAATCTCCATTCCAGTCCAAACACCATTCCGTTACATTTCCGTGCATGTCATACAGCCCCCAGGCATTCGCTCTTTTCTCTCCTACCGGATGGGTTTGCATGCTGCTGTTCGGTCTATACCAGCCCACCGGATTCATTTCGGGACTTTGCATTAAATCTGACAAATCCCGTCCATTGTTCAGGGCAGTCGTTGTTCCGGCACGGCAGGCGTATTCCCATTGCGCTTCTGTGGGCAAGGTGTATTCATACTTCTTTGACAAGCGGCCCGCTGCCATCTCAATTTCTGTCAGCTTCTTGCAGAACGCCATCGCGTCATCCCAGCTGACACTCTCCACCGGCAGATCGGCTCCTTTAAAACTGGAAGGATCGCTGCCTGTCACGGCTTTATATTGAGCCTGAGTCACTTCATACTTGCCCAGCCAGTAGCCATTAGTCAGGGTCACCCGATGCTGGACTTCACCTGCCTGTCTGCCCAGTTCATCTGACGGACTGCCCATCGTGAAGGAGCCCGAATTGATCCAGATCATGTTCAGACTCACACCACCCGGCAGGGAAACAGTCATGTCTTTACCCGGCACCAGCGGATCAACCGGCTCTTCGGAAGCCGACGCGCAGAAAAAGAGTTTTTGGCTGCCCAGTCTTACTTTGTATGGACTGGACGCAGAGGTGACCTCTGTCCAATTCACCGCGTCACCACTCTGAAGGAGCGTACCGGTGTAGGTAATAACAAGGTTATCACCATTGATTTCGTAGTTTAAAGTTGGAACCGCGGCCTGAGCGGCCACTGCTGTTAAAGCCAAGCCCAACAGCCCGGCAAATAATTTTGTATTCTTTGACATAGATTCGTCCCCCATTCAAGGGGTTGCCCTTAGAGAAAATAGCACCCTTTCCGCAAAACCGCAAGAGCCATACTGATCCGTATTTACCTGCGGCTCTTGACTTCCTCATAGAAGCGGAGCAGCGATGCTGTTACCGTATCCCAGGAATATCGGTCCAGAACCTCCTGATAAGCGTTTTCGATGATTTGCTCCCGGCTGTTCATTACCGCATGATAGGCGGCTTTCATGGAGCCAACATCCTGGGGATCAAAGTGGAAACCATTCCTGCCCGGTTCGACCAGCGTCCGGAGTCCGCCTACCTGTGAGACGATGGCGGGCAGTTTTGCGCTCCAAGCCTCCAAAACAACGATCCCAAACGGTTCATGCACACTGGGCAGGATGAACAGATCCGATTCCTGATAAGCGGACAGCAGCAGATCCGATCCGGGAGGCAGTCCGGGAACGATCGTCACCCGGTCTTTCATACCGGTTTCTTCTATCTCCCGGCAAAGTCTTTCATAATAACCGGATGAGGTGATAAAGCCAATGATCGCACAATGCACATTTTCCCCTTCCGCGGCAAGTTCTTTTGCCAGTCTGACGATCGCGCGCTGGTTTTTCTGGTAATCAATACGGGAAACACAGAGCAGCAGTTTGCGGTCCCGCGGGATGGAATAGGTTTCGCGAAAACTCTCTGAGACCTGCCTTTCAAACTTCCGGTAGTCCACGCCGTTCGGCAGATAGATGGACGGTTTGCCGGGAAATTTCTCTCTGACCAGATCGAACTCGTTCTTCCCCACGCAGATGATGCCGTCCGACTCTTCAACAATATCCCCCGGCAGCGCCAGCAGGCGTTCTATGAAGCGGCCATAACCCAGACTCCCCTTCAAGGGCTTGAGCATTTCCTCCATCTCCGCCTGAGGAACATCATAATTCCCTCCATGAAAAGAAATAACAAATGGGATACCCTTCTGACGAGCCGCCTTCAGCGCCATCTTGGCCACACGCCCCATTGCGTGAGAATGGATCAGATCGAACGGAGTCTTTTTTAAGTAGGAATACAGCGGAAATGAAAACGGACTCCCTCCCTTTTTATCCAGAGCGAGCTTATTTTGCCGGTTCAAAAACAGCTGAGGATAAAAGTAATCGAATCGCCTGACGGGCAATCCTTCTCTTTCCTCCTGACCGAGTCCGCAGAGCGCCTTTGTGGCGAGGATCTCAACAGAATGGCCCGCCTCCTTCAACTTCAGGGACGAGTTCCAGACAGCTGTTTCCGTTCCGCCCCATTCATCGAAGGCGATTCTCCGCATCACGTTCGCTATTCTCATAC